>CAXTFS010000423.1:0-2882 GCA_964243395.1 uncultured Acidobacteriaceae bacterium
GCCCTGTGAAGATACCGGAACCGAGCTTCTGCACCAGAGCCAAGCCCGCAATGGTGGAGATGATACTGATCAGGCCACCAGTCCACGCCCACCAGCTCACCGCGCCCAGGTTGCCGAGCGGCAGGCTTTGTCGCGCAAATAGCTGCACGATCAGCATACCTAGCAGGCCGATCGCGTAGATGACGATTCCCGCCCACACCGGCTGATGCAGCTGTTTGTTCAACTCACCGTTTGTGGCAGATTGGAGCGGATTGGCCGCACCCGCAACCAGAGCAATCAGGTACGCAAACCAGGCCAAGCGAATACCTCTCGTACCCTTGGACGCGTCCGGCTCTCACGAGGTCTGACCGGTGATGGCGTGCACACGCGCCCACAGCGCCGTCAGTGCTCGGTTGCTGTCGCGGCCCAGCTGCGCGGCCTTGCGCCAGTGCGCCGGGCGCACCGCCGTGTGCAGGGCAAAGGAGCGGGTGCGAAAGCTTCCGTGCGGGCCCGCGAAGCGCCCCAGTGAAAGGAGTTCAAAATCATGCGGATCCGAGATTCCCTTGATGGCGCGAAAGGCAACGCCGTGCGCCTGGGCCAGGCGCGCCACCGTAGCGGCTTCCATATCCACGAGCCCCGCCCCATACGCCGCGGCGAGCCGCGCCTTCTCATGCACACCGGCGATCGTCTCAACGCTGACAAGCGTCTGTCCGCTACCATCGTGGACGGCGCCAAAGCGTTCCCCGGTCCGGGGATCGATGACCAGCGCGGCTTCAGCAACGACACCGGCTGCCAACGCCGACGTGCAGGCACCGGCGAGGCCCACCGAGAAGACTTCGTTCACCGGCCCGAAGGCAAGAGCCGCTTCGAAGGCCAGCGCGGCACGTGCGGCACCCATACCTCCCGCAACCACGACGAGCGACGGCAAGCGGTACAGGTGGATGCCTCGAGCGAGCAAAGAGGCCTCCGGTCTTATCCCGCCGACCAAGCCCCGAACCTCTCGCGGCAAGGCGGCGATCACCGCAGTGATCCCCCCGCTCACGCGAGAGCCTTGGGCGGCGTCGGCGCATACCCGTTTGCGACGAACCAGCGACACGCCTCCCGCAGCGCGTCCTCGACCGGGGCAATACGGTAGCCAAGCTCCCGCTCTGCCTTCGCTGAGCTCGCGAACATCATCTTGCGGCCCATCCGGACCGCCTCCACCGTGGCGCGCGGCTCTTTGCCGCGCAGCTTGCCCGTGATCGTCTCGTCAAAGAACGCGAAGGCCATGGCAACGGCGTGTGGCACCTTCATCTTTGGTGAGGGCAAACCGGTAATCTCCGCCAGCCGATCGAGGATCTGCTTGAGCGTCAGGTTTTCTCCGCCCAGGATGTACCGCTCCCCCGGGGTACCAACCTCGACCGCGAGCAGGTGCATTCTCGCAAGCTCGTGCACATCGACCAGGTTCAGGCCAGTGTCCACGTAGGCCGGGAAATTGCGATTCAGAAAGTCCACCAGGATGCGACCGGTCGGCGTGGGCTTGGCATCCATCGCACCGATCGGTGTGGTCGGGTTGAGCAGGATAACGTGCTGACCGGCGCCCGCGGCCTCGATCGCCACCTGCTCCGCCATCCACTTTGAGCGCTTGTAATGGCCGATCATGTCGGCCTCGGTCACCGGCGTGCTCTCGTCAATGACCGTGCCGTCCTTACGAAATCCCATCGTGGCAACGCTGGAGGTGTACACCACACGGGCGACGCCGGCCTCGCGCGCATGACGCAGCAACTCCCGCGTGCCCTCGACATTGGCCCGGTACATCTCCGCGGGATCGGGTACCCACAGGCGGTAGTCTGCCGCCACATGGATCAGCGCATCACAACCCCGTAGCGCAGAGGCAAACCCTGACGGCTCACGCAGATCACCCGCGATGAGCTCGACTCCGGCCGGTAGATGTGCCGTGTTTGAAGTGGGCCGCGCCAGCACACGAAGGGACGCGCCCTGAGCTACTGCTTCCTGCGCCACATGCGATCCAACGAACCCGGTCGCGCCGGTAAGGAACAGCTTCATGGCTCCAGCGGACACGCGGGACGCTCACTCGGCAGGTTGGCCGGAGCGCTCGTTGCGACCCGCAGCGTTAGGCTTTGCGTCCCCAGGTCGGGAACGATGGACAGGACGGCACCGGGTAGCATGCCGAGACCCGCCGCCAGTTCGTCGGGGAGTGCAATGCAGCCGCACCCCTGTACGGAGATCTGGTCGCCTGCCATCAGTCCAGCTTCTCCGGGGCGATCTGGATGTCGGTCTCGCCGGCAGCCTTCTTTTCCCAATACTTCTTCACCCAGGCGTCGAAGCTCTTACCGGCGGCGGTGTCGCGGCCGGTGAACTTGATCGCGGCCACCTCGTTGTAGGGCACATTCACGCGCTGCACGGACGTGCTCGCCGGTACGCCTTTCACCGGAGACGGCATGATGCGCACCACGGAGTCGGCCAGAGTCTTCCCGGTACGACGATCATAGAGATAGCCCTCAACCGAGGAGCCATCCTTGCGCGTCAGCGTGATGTCGCCACGGTAGTCGAACGCTTTTTCGAGTGCCTCGCGGATCTCCACTTCGGAGGCCAGCGCCGGGATCCAGCCCTCAAGGTTCTCGCGATCGCGCCCTGCCGCGTGCTCCAGATCGTCCGGACTGGCGTGCTGCAACTGCTCTACCTTGTTGTGCTCTTGTCCGAGGGTTGCCATGGCCTAGTCCCCCGCCACGCCGGTGAGCTTGCTGTCTACAGATGTCGTGACCACCACGGGTGTCGGCTTCGCTGACGTACCGTTTGCGATCTGCACCAGAGGGAAGTGGCCCTCGGGCTTCCAGTCGTTCAGCAGCTTCTGTGCGCCTTCATCCTCGTAGAACGAGAAGAACGCCTTGGCAGTCTGCATC
>CAXTFS010000424.1:0-2878 GCA_964243395.1 uncultured Acidobacteriaceae bacterium
GGTGGACGATGGTCGCTCTGCGGAACGTTCAGCGCCTTTCCCGAAATGCAACACTTGCGAGCATTTTGCGACCCACGCAAGGTGAACCGCCAGTCCGTGCCATCCGTGTTCACTGCTGAATCCAACCTCGCGCATCTCACTGGATGCAGGACGAACACGTTGCGTCAGGCCACTTTAGAAGGAGCACCATGTCAACTGATCTCGTTACACCACAGGACCCTCGTTCGCAGTATCCCGGTCCGCCCTCCAGCGTTGAAGTGATGGCCGCCCCTGGAACCCAGGCGGAGATGAGCGAAAAGCCGGATTGCGGCGAGCTTTCCTACAAGGGTTCTGGACGACTTGCCGGCCGTAAGGCCTTGCTCACCGGAGCTGATTCAGGAATCGGCCGCGCCGCAGCCATCGCGTTCGCGCGGGAAGGTGCCGACGTCGCCATCGGCTATCTGCCGGAGGAGCAGGAGGACGCCGAGGAAGTAGCCAAGTATATTCGCGAAGCCGGCCGGAAAGCCGTCCTCCTGCCCGGCGATGTGTCGCATGAGGGCTTCTGTCAGCGGCTGGTGGCTGATGCAGTTGCCCAACTCGGCGGCCTGGACATCCTGGTGAACAACGCCGCCAAGATGGGCAAGACCGAAGGCCTGCTCGAGACTTCGACAGAGCGCTTCGACATGTTGATGAAGACGAACATCTACTCGATCTTCTGGATCACCAAGGCCGCCGTACCGCACCTCAAGCCCGGCGCGTCGATCATCAACACGACCAGTGTGCAAGGCTTTGACCCCTCGGCGAACATCTTCGACTATGCAGTCACCAAGGCAGCCATCGCGAACTTCACCAAGGGCCTGAGTGAGCCGCTGATGGAGAAGCATGGCATTCGCATCAATGCCGTGGCACCCGGCCCCATCTGGACGCCGCTGCAGGAGGTTGACGGGGACAAGGAGAAGCTGAAGAAGCTCGGCGGAACGACCCCCTTCAAGCGCCCTGGCCAGCCCGTTGAGCTGGCCCCGGTGTACGTGCTGCTGGCGTCGCATGAAGGGAGCTACATCACGGGCGAGATCTACGGGGTAACCGGCGGCATGGGCATCGCATAAGCGTCCTGCGCCGCTATGGTCATCAGGTATGTAAGGTTCTCAAAGAAAAGAGGCGCCCATGCCGGTGCCTCTTTTCTTTGTCCGCACGGCCAGGGTGCAACTGGAGTCAGTCTGTAGCGTCATGAGGCGGGATCTCAGGACTTGCTCGAGCGAAACTGCCAATTCTGAGCTACTGCATGATTGCCATTGCAGCGGTGGTCATCGCGGTGACGCCGGTGTGGAGGGTGGCATCAGGATCGGGTTGGAAGTGACTGGTGTGCATGCCGGGCAAGAGCTGGCCAGCCGCACTAGCCGCCGCGAACTTTGCGGGTTCCATGGCACCCAGCCAGAAGAAGGCCACGGGAATCTTCCCGTCCAGCGAGAAAACACCGACGTCTTCGCTGCCCATGACGCGCTTCTGCTCCTGCACGTTAACCGGGCCCAGCGCTTTGGCGAGCGCCGGGGTGAGTTGGGCCATCAGCTCGGGGTTGTTGAACATGACCGGAGTGGATTCATCTTCGAGGACGTGCACCTGAGCGGCTTTTTCCGGGGGCAGGTTGTAGGCGGTGGTGAGGCCGGCAGCGAGCGAGTCGAGGCCGTCGATGGCTACTTTCCGCGACTTGTCGGAGAAGGCGCGCGTGGTGAGTTCGAGCTTGACCTCATCAGGGATGATGTTGCGCTTGGTGCCGCCGTGGATGTCGCCGACTGTGATGACGGAGGGATCCTGTGGGTCTTCTTCGCGGCTGACGATGGATTGCAGCTCAGTAATGAAGTAGGCGGCAAGCGTGATCGGATCCCGCCCAAGATTCGGCGCAGAGCCGTGTCCGCCAATGCCGCGAATCACAACGTCGATCGAGGTGGAGCTGGCAAGGGTGGGACCGGTGACGAAGCCCAGTTTGCCTGCCGGAAGAGTGTTGGTGTCGTGGAGGCCGATGATTCGGTCGGGGCGACCGAACCGAGCATAGAGTCCATCGGCGAGCATGGCTTTTGCGCCGTCGATAGTCTCTTCCGATGGCTGGCCGACGAGCATAAGGGTGCCGTGCCACTGGGCTTTGGTAGAGGCGAGGGCGTGCGCGGTGCCGATCATGACCGTGGTGTGGACATCGTGGCCGCAGGCGTGCATTACGCCGGTGTCCTGGCCGGATTTTGTCTTGGTCATGATGTGGCTGGCGTACGGGACGCCGGTCTCTTCGACGATGGGTAGAGCATCCATGTCAGCGCGAATCAGCAGGGTCGGGCCGGGGCCGTTCTTGAGGAGGCCAACGACGCCGTAGGCATGGGTGCTATCCGGGTAGAGGCCGACGTGCTCGGTCACCGTATAGCCATCGGCACGCAGAGCTTTGGCGAGGATAGCCGAGGTACGAGCCTCATAGTGGGACAGCTCGGGATGCGCGTGAAGGTCCTTGTAGGTGTCAGTGAGGGCGGGGAACTCGGCAGCGATCGTGGTGTTGAGGCTCTGGCTTAAAGCGGGCGTAACAATGCCAGGTGCACAAAGGGCAAGGAGCCACGCGGAGTGACGCTGAAGCAAGCTGCGGATGACCATGTAGGCACAAGTATAGACAGGCGACTCCTGCGCATTGGGTCTTCGTCAGCAAGGGGCAAGGGGCAAGGGGCAAGGCGCGCCCGCGTTGTAACGCACCGTTGATGCCCGCTTTACGGAACCGCAATCAGGCTCTTCTACCTTCCGAGCATGCCTGAAACGCTGTTCTCTCGGAGCATCTCTGCTGATGCGACCGTCTGGGTTGGGGCACGTGTGAGGAATGAGCAACGCCGATACAGCGTGCTCGGTTGGCCCAATGGACAGCGATTCATTA
>CAXTFS010000425.1:0-2872 GCA_964243395.1 uncultured Acidobacteriaceae bacterium
CAGCTCAGCACGTCACTATGCGCAACGATGATGCGCGGCACAGTCGTCGGCAGAGCACCGAAGCAGAATTGGCTGCACAGCAGAAGGTCTGGACGGAACCGCGCGATGGTCTCCAGCAAGACCGGAGCACCATCTTCTAAAGCGCGGCCATTGTCTTCCATCCACTCCAGTGGAACGTTCGTCGCCACTAGCGTGTATTGCTCAGCATGGAGCGAAGTCTGCCGGTCGGACCATGCGGCCTGGTCCTTGGACAGCGAACGTCCGAAGGTAACAACGCAGACGGCATGGCCGCCGCGCAGAAGACCTTCCGCGAGCCTTGTTGTAAATGTCCAAACGCCGCCAACGGTGTCTGCTGTTAGCAGGAGACGCATGCGAGGTCCTGCATTTCCAACTCGCGAAGGCTCAGCGGGTGCTCAGCCTGTATGTCGCTGAAGCCGCGGTCGGCAAAAAGGTTGAGGTAGAACGAGTGCGCGCGCTCCCAGGCCGCTTCGTCCGGCTGTGCACCGAAGGTCTCGACATACTGCGGACTTCCGGGAAAAGGAAACATCGGGACGGGCTCACTTACCCACACACCCGCAGCCTTCATGCGCGTCTGCCAGGCAGCCACCAGGCCCGGGTCATCCTTGGGCGTCTTGATCAGGTTGGCCTGCACCCACGGGATCCTGCCGCGCGCGTAAATGAGCAACTCCGAGATGCGGTCAGTTGTCATGCGGCATTTCTTGTTCATCTCGTCGCGACCCTCTTCGGTGATGGACTCGATGCCGCACTCAAAAGAAACACAACGGGCTTTGGCCAGCAGATCCATGCTCTCTTCGTCCCAAAGATCAATGCGGGACTGGAAGCCGATCGACACCGGACGCGTCGCCAGCTCTTCGAGCAGCGTACGCACCTGTTTTCCCACACCAAAGATCTCGTCGATGAAGTAGATATAGTCCACGCCGCGTGCGATCAGCTGATCGATTTCCGTAAGTACGGAGCCAAGTTCACGCTCACGATACTTGTTGCGGAACAGCGTCTTGTTGCAGAACGAGCAGGACCAGGGACAGCCACGGGCAAACTCTACTTCGGCCCCAAGGCGAAGGTGATCGGCGCCATTATTCGGGAAGATGTGGTGCTTGTGGCTGTGGCGTTCGACGGGGTAGTCCGAGTAATCCAGCGGCCCCAGCGCACGCATGTCCGTGACACCCAGACCCTGGCTGAGGCGGATGCGACCGCTCGCATCGCGCCAGCAGCAGCCATCGATCATCTCCCACGGCAGGCTTGCGAGCTGCGGTAGTGTGCCATCCGGTTCACCGCGGAGGACCACGTCGGCGCCGGTTTTCTCAAGCGTCGCAAGGGGAGTTGCGGAGCCGTGCGGGCCGATCACAACGACCTTCGACGATCGCCCCAAAGCATGGATCCATTGCCGTGGAACGCGCAACTCCGGCTGCGGACAGCGCCAGAAGAGGTAGGACGGCGCGGTCGGGATGACCAGGAAATCCTCAGCGAAGCTGTCCAGGCGCGAACGCACCGTCTCGGGGCTGAGGTCTTCCATGTAGGCGTCGATGAGCAACACCTCGTGCCCGGCCGAGCGCAACATCTCGCGTGCCGACAGCAGTTCCAAGGGGAAGTGTGGGTCCGGGCAGCCGAAATAGGTGGATCCCTCAAAGCTCCAGTGCGGATTGACCAGGGCGTACCTCATGCCACCTCCTCCGCCACGAGTTCGAAGGCCGGCGCAGCCACGCCATGTCGCCGCTCGATGATGTCGTGATTGTCCGCCCAGAATGCCTGGATGCTCGCCAGGATGTCCGGCAGCGACCGGCGAGCGTGCCAGCCTGTGTCGCGAGCAAGCTTGGCCGTATCGGAGATGTACAACGGCTGATCGCCGGGCCGCACGTCGCTGTACTGCAGGTTGAGGCGCAGACCCGCCTGCCGTTCGATCGAGCGCAGCATATCAAGAACCGACGTAGCGCGCTCCATGCCGCCACCCAGGTTATAAATCTGCCCTCGTGTGGAACGGCGATGCTCGCGTGCGGACATCATCGCATCGACGAGGTCATGAACGTGGAGGATGTCCCGGACCTGCCGACCGTCGCCGTAGATGGTGATGGGTCGACCGCTCAGTGCCGAGTAAATGAAGTGCGCCACCCAGCCCTGATCCTCGTTGCCGAACTGCCGTGGACCTGCGATGCAGGACATGCGAAATACCACGGTGGGGAGGCCGTAGATGCGGGCATAATCCCGCACATACTGATCTGCCGTGCCTTTCGAACAGCCATAGGGCGAGTGAAAGTCCAACGGCTCCTCTTCGCCTACCCCGTTGAAGCCGGAGGCGACTGCTTCAAAGCGACTGCCCACGGAACGTACCGGCACCCCATCCAGAGAGCCGTACACCTTGTTGGTCGACGTAAACAGAAGAAAGGGCTGGTTCGGCGACCGTCGCGCGGCTTCAAGGACGCGCAAGGTCCCCAGTGCGTTTGTTTCGAAGTCGGCCTCCGGATCCTCAATGGACCGGGTAACGGCGACCTGGGCGGCGAGGTGGTAGACCTCGGTGACTTCACGCATCGCCTCGGAGACGGATCGCGCGTCGCGTACATCGCCACACACGATTTCCAGCCGAGACGCGCCCGGAAGAGACTGCAACCAGGCCACGTTGTGCTCCACACCGCTGCGTGACAGGTTATCGAAGATGCGGACGCGCGCGTCTGCATCTTCCAAAAAGCGCTGGGCGAGGTTACAGCCGATAAAGCCTGCGCCGCCGGTAATGAGAATCGTCTGAGCCGCGCCTCGCTTCATCGAGTGATTCTCCTCCTGCTGCCTTCGCTTATCCGTGCCTTTGTGACCGTTCTGCATCAGGCGGGCAGCCCATGGGTTGTGGGTTCTTGCAGAATGG
>CAXTFS010000426.1:0-2836 GCA_964243395.1 uncultured Acidobacteriaceae bacterium
GGGGAGAGGCGGTCGGCGAATGGCTTTCGCCGCTGGGGGAGGCTGTTCGTGAGGTGGGCTCGCGAGAGCTCGTGTATGCGGAAGCTGCGCTGGCCGACCAGCTTGCCTCAATCCCGCAGCGTCGCCACGTGACCCTCTCTGCGTTGCAGGCCGTCGCGCTTGTGCAGCAATGCCTGGACCGTGGGGGAAGCGATCCCGTCAGCGTGGATGCCAATTATGTGCGCAACGAAGAGGCGATCTATGCACGACAACTTGCCGGCCGTTAAGGCACCGTTCGAGATCGTGGAGGCCAGTACTGACGATCTCGACGCGGTGCTCGCCCTGGTAAGCGGCTCCGGCGAGATCCCTATCTGGTCTGTCGCGGCGTGGGCTGCCTTCGTTGCACCGCAGCCCGAGGAGGGCCTGCGTCATGTGCTCCTGGTCTGTCGCACGGATTCTGGTGCCGTGGACGCCCTGCTCGCCGCAACTCTGCTGGAGCGGACAACGGAGCTGGAGCTCCTGTATGTGCATCCACGGGCACGGCAGCAGGGAAGAGGGCTCACGCTGACGCAACAGTGGATACGGTGGGCGACGGAGCGGGGGGCGAACGAAGCCTGGCTGGAGGTGCGCGCCTCCAACGCAGCGGCCCTGGCGTTGTACCGCGTTGCGGGGTTTACAGAACACAGCCGGCGGAAGGCCTACTACCGGGATCCGGTTGAGGATGCGCTCGCGATGCAGCGCACCCTTTGAGGCAATGCACGGGGACAGATGCGCGCTCCCGCGAGGTCTGGCGGGGAGCTGCCGCGTATAATCGGACCGATGGTTCGGGATGGCATTCTTTATGGCGTTGCCCTGCTTGTGGTGACAGCCATCGTCTGGTTCGGCACGGACCTTCATACCTTAGCGGCCGTGCCCTTTTTGATCGCGCTGTTCATGATGTGGTTCTTCCGAGACCCTTCGCGACGCGTTCCAGCCGATCCAGGTCTGATCGTTTCGCCGGCGGACGGCAAGGTCGAGGATGCAGAGTGGATCGAGACCACCAACGGCAGCCGCGTGCGGATCAGCATCTTTCTCAGCGTCTTCGATGTCCATGTGAACCGCGTCCCCGTGAGTGGGACCGTGACCCTGGTGGAGTACCGTGAGGGCCAGTTCCTTAACGCGCTGAATGCAGAGTCTGCCGTACACAATGAGCAGACCCTGATCACGGTGGATACGGGCGACTACAGCGTCAGCTTCAAGCAGATTGCCGGCCTGTTGGCGCGTCGCATCCTGTGCAATGTGCAGGAGGGCGATCGTGTCACACGTGGCCAGCGTATGGGACTGATCAAGTTCGGATCGCGCGTCGATGTCCTGCTTCCCGCGTCAGTGGAGCTGCGGGTCCGTGCAGGGGATCGCGTGAAGGGTGGCAGCTCCGTACTGGCAACGTTTCTCCCGAACGGCACTGGTGGAAGTGTAGCGAGCGGCCCTCGCTGATGGCTGCGTCCGGCGCCGACGAAGCAGCACATGGTCCGGCGCGTCGAGGCATGTATGTTCTGCCGTCCGCGTTCACTGCCGGCAACATCGCGGCCGGCTACTACTCGATCGTGCAAAGCATTCACGGGCTGCTGTCGGGCGATTCCGCCGCCTTTGATCGTGCAGCGCTAGCCATCATCTTTGGCGTAGTTTTTGATGGTGTGGACGGACGTATTGCACGTGTCACCCATACGGAAAGCGCGTTCGGCCGCGAGTTGGATTCGCTCGCCGATGTGATCACCTTCGGCGTGGCTCCAAGTTTGCTAGCCTATCTCTGGGGTGTGCGCAGCGTTTGGCCGACGCAATATCCCCAGCTTGAAGCGCGCCTGATGCATTTTGGCCTGGCGATCTGTTTCCTGTTTCTGATCTGCGGCGCCTGCCGGCTGGCGCGCTTCAACATCAGCATCGATCCGCAGCCGCGTAACCCAGGTCGCCCCGGGCGCAAGTACTTTGTCGGAATGCCCATTCCGGCCGGTGCCGGTGTCATCGCGGCTGTCGTGCATTTCGAATCCGGCTCTCCGATCCACCTGATGTGGCTCTCTGCGGTTTGGCTGGCACTGATCGCGCTGATCGGTTTTCTGATGGTCAGCAGCTGGCGATTCTGGAGCGGCAAGGAGCTGGACATCAGCCAGCGGCGTCCAGGGCGCATGCTGGTGCCGTTTGCCCTGATGGTCTCCGTTATTGTGTTTGAATCCAACATCGCGCTGATCGTTATGGCGATGGTGTATCTACTTTCCGGAATCTTCGCGCGCCTGGCGTACTCATGGCAGCGAAAGTCGGCGCGCGCAGCCACACGGTAAGATGAACCTTACCGGAGCTTAAGGAAGTTATGGCTGAAAAAGCATTACGCGCTGTTGTTGTGGGAGCCTCCACGCTGTTAGGTAAAGAGCTGATCGAGGAGATCAACGCCTCGGCTGCTGCTGTATGGGATCTGCAGTTACTCGAGGAAAGCGACGAGCCGGTAAGCCGCCTTACCGCTGTTGGCGATGAACCGCTGGTCATGCAGCCATTGAGCATCGAGGCGCTGGACGGCGCTGACCTTGTCTTCTTCGCCGGTGAGACCGCGATCGCAAAGGAGTTCTGGCAGCCGGCGGTAAAGGCGGGCGCCGCCGTGGTGGACTTGACCGGTGCGCTGGAGGACACCCCCGGGTTTCTGGTTCGTTCGCCATGGATCGGCGGGGGTCAGCGCCCGGACCTGACCACGATCGGCGTGGTTGCAGCGCACCCAGCTTCGGTCATGCTGGCCCTGGTCGCGGAACGTCTAGGAAGGAAGTTTGGCTCTGTGCACATCACCGCGACGGTGCTCGAGCCGGCGTCGCAGGCAGGGTCCGCCGGTGTCGAGGAG
>CAXTFS010000427.1:0-2819 GCA_964243395.1 uncultured Acidobacteriaceae bacterium
GCATCGCCTGGTCCAGCAGCCAGGTCTGCGATACAGCCGTAACCTGCGCCGTATAAGTGCCAGAACTCTCATCTACCAGTTTGACGGAGAGCACAAACCCGGCGAAATGCGTTTGCTCGGTACCTGCGGCATCCAGGCTCGTCACGGAAAGGAACTTGGATAGCCAGGTCTCAGCCGGGATCGGATCGTCGCTCACCTGGCCGCAGGTGAGAACAGTCCACCAGTGCTCGTTGAGGGTCTGGAAGACGTCGACCGTGATCAGCCTCGCCTCGCTGAACGGTTCGCCGCCAATGTTTACGGAAGGGTACGCCATGACCTTCTCTACTCCGGGCTGCCGCTTGCGCTGAACACCTTTGACTGCAGTTTATCTCAGCCATGGGAGCCCTGAACCGGATACCTCGCCAATCGAGCAAACTCTGACAGCCTTACTGCCCGCATGGGATGAGGTGTACTGCCTTGTCCTGAACAAGCACCGCCAGCCATCTCCCATTGCCAAGCGCATACACGTCGCCTGCGAAGGTATGGTTCGCCGCACAACGCTGAACCTGCGGCAATGCCTGCTCGATGGGCTGAATCGTCCCAAAGCGCTGACGCAGCTGTTCTCGACTGAGACCAAGCACGGCGCTCGCCGCATGCGAATCATGCATCATCGCGATCGTGGCGTCGTCGATGTTCATGGCGGGGTAGTCGCCCCGCTTCCAGAGCTGGTAAAAGGGGTTGCCGGGATCGGTATCAGGCAGATGATGCCGAACGTAGACCAGCAGACCCGCGGAGAAGGCAAAAAGGCCCGCAATGAGGCCGAGAAGAAGCGCGGCAAGCAGGCTGCTTGTGTTCCAGCGAAGCATCTGCGAACCATGGTGCGCACTTTCTTTTGCTCGGTTCAGGACGTCCCCCCTGGCAGTGCTATCCCCTGCCGTAATCAATTTTCGTTACAAAAGAAAGCGTTTACGACTTTGCTGTCCTGCACACGAACAATCCATCTGCTGTTTCTGAGCTCGTACACCTGCCCACCTCCACCGCTAAAGGGCAGGGAGTGTTTCGAATCTGCGTCGGCCGGTTGGCCGGGTACGCTGGCGTCCTGCCCCAGGGCGTGCGCACAACCCTGCAGGTATGCCGGCGCCCGTTGCAGGGGGACGACATAGCCGACAAGCTGCGTTAAGCGCGGAAATGGAAGGTCCAGTACGGAAAGCGGATCGTCGTCTTTATCGAGTGCGTCCAGCGCGTCCTGCGGACTGTAGCCTGGATTCAATTCATGTTTCCAGAAGACGTAACCGATATTCGATGCGTCTGAGCTTTCCTGGTACGTTTTAGCCCATGCGATGACAAAGAACAGCAGGATCAGGGGCGCGCAAAGGAAGCCGAGGAGAGCAGTCCCCGCAATCCGCCGACCGGTCCACCCTACCGCTGCTGGTAGCTTGCCTTCCACAACACCCTCCGCACCATCGGCTTCGGAGATCGGTATCCGTCCGACTCGCCATTGTTGCTGGCCGCCCCGGCATCCCGGTACCCCCAATTGTTGATGACAATGCGGCCCCGGTAAAAGAGGCTTGCCGATGCCGTCCAGCCCGGGTGCACGATAATGCCCACATGGCCGTCGGGACCGCCATGATCCTGTGCGATGATGTCGCCACGAACGCCCATGCGAAGCGGCATCGGGTCACTTAGCCCTGCAATCTGCACCGGCTTGGCATATTCCTGAGCGGATGCGGGACGGTTCGTATGGATAGTGACCGGCGAAGGATGGCCACCTTCGATGAGAACATCCGCAACGAACTCGTTGCATTTGTCCGACTTCATCTTGAACATGTGAGGCAGCACGCGGCCGCGGGTCAAATTAATATTTCGCAGATGGCGTGGATCCTCCTTGAGGTCCACGCTCCAGGCCATGCTTCCTCTGTAGCTTTCAGCGATTTCAGCAACAGTCCTGTTGCGCTTTTCCGCGTTCGACACAAAGTGGGACACGCGAGGGTTGAGCAGGTTTTCCACCTGCTGCTGCAGCACCTGCGAGCGTTCTTTCCAGACCCCGACAAACGAGCGGTCGCCGTCGTTTTTGATGGGGGGCTGCAGGTATTGAGTGGGACCAGAAGTGGTGTCGCGGACCAGACAGGAAATCTCGTCAAGACGCCGCTGCAGGGCTGTTCGCGGATCGTCCTGCCAGACCGAAAACGGATCGAGCACCATGCCCTGATCTCGCCGGTGCCCCGCGTTTTGGTCGTCAGCCTGCTCTGGCATCTCTGCTCCTGTATTCCTCAGTTTCCCAGCGTCATCTTCAACACGTTCTTCTCGTCCAACTCAGGTTCAAGTGAAAGCGTCAGTGTGTGATTGCTGGTCTCGTCCGAGCTGGCCGTGAACTGGCTGATCCAGCCGCGAAACGAATACGAACAAATCACGTCGGTCGCAGAGTCGTCCGTCCAGAAGTGGATGACGATGTCTTTGATCTTTTCCTGGCTCACCGAGTTCGCGAGATCGAACAGCCCTTTCAGCGTCGAGAACGGGATATTCACTTGATCGTTCAGGTTGATGACCACCGAGATTCCGCACGAAATGCTGCCCATGTAGGCCATGCCGGGGTGTCCGTCGCGGATCGTCGCGATGCCAAGATGAACAGCCAGCGCGTTCATCGTGAAGTCACCGACGGTGACACTTGCCCGTGACGGCTTCGCCGCTCCGCCGAGTATTGCGCCGATTGCTGAACCTACGGATGCCATAAAGCCTCAATTTAACCTGTCATCGGCATTCTTGCCGTGGACAACATGGTAGCTCCCATGAGCGTTTCCGGAAAGGGGCACCTCACCCTGAAGCATTGCGACGTGACCGCC
>CAXTFS010000428.1:0-2814 GCA_964243395.1 uncultured Acidobacteriaceae bacterium
ACCATCGTCATCGCACGCTGGGAAGGCGAGCTTGACCGGGACCGGCTGCGGCTGCTGGAACTCCCAGTCGAACCCGTGGTCCCGGAAGCGGTCCCGGCCGTACCCGCGGTGCTCGATGTGATGCTCGCGCCGGAGAAGCCACTGGCCAGCGCCGACGTTGCGCCGATGGTCGAGGTGTTGCTGCTCGCCGCTGTTCCCCCGATAGGGTTGCCGACGCCTGAGCCCAAACCCGCGGCCGAGCCGAGACCACCCGTGGCGAGGCCGCCAAGCTCCTGGCCAAAGAAGCCCTTCACCGTGGTCTTCTGCTCGCCAAGGTGGAGGATACGCCAGTCAGACTTGCCGGTCAGCGGATCCACATACTCCTGACGCAGAAAGCGGATGTTGTTGCTCTGCTTCAGAGCGTCCATTGACGGTGGGTAGCTCCGTGTCTTGCGGTAGTAGAGCCGGATGGCGCGCACGTACTGCTGCGCTCGATGCTCGCTCTCGACTTCCTTCTCGCGGCGCAGGTCCCTCGCAATGATCGGCGCCGCCACCGCTAGCGCCACCAGCACCAGCGCCACCATGACCACTACCGTAAGCAGCATGAACCCGGCCTCCCCGTCGGTGTTCGGGGCATGGTCAGCCCGCTGTGCGCTTGCCGTTCGGGATAGGAAGGGAGGAATCACGGGGTCAGTTCTGCAGCAGAGGCAGGGTTTGCGTGTTGTTGCTGGTCAGGTCGGTGATCTGGATGCCAAAGCTTGAGATCGCACCCACCTTGAACCGGCGCGCCACGATGTCGCCGGGCGACGCGAGGTACACATCGTCGCCGGAGAGCAGAAACGCCTGCTTCACCCCGTGCGCACGCTGCGCTGTGCCAAAGAACTTCAGCGGGATGGGCGGCGGCGGTGGTGGACCCGTCGGAACAGACGGAAGGGTGATCGTCGGGCGTGATGATGGCCGCGGGGGCGGCACGTTGGTCGGAATCGCAGCAAGCGGTGCCGTGTAGGTCGCCGAGAAGATGTTACGGCCGGAGCCCGAGTAGACCAGGCTCTCCGTCCGCAGCATGGCTGCCTGATCGAGCGTGGGATCCAGGCTGGCCGAGCTGGTCGCCAGCTTCTGCGCGGCTACGCCAGCGATCCCGAGGCTGCTCCCCCGGTTTGCGGGACTCGCCGTACCGTTGGCGCTCGTGCGCGTGCTGACGGGAGCCGCTGGCGTGCTGGAAAGGGGAGCCACACTCGGTGGCGGCGTGCTGGGGCCGCCAAACCAGGCGAACAGGTTGTACAACACGCCGCAGACGAGGGCCGCCCCCAGAACACCCAGCGTGATCGTCTTTTTCCGGTTCTCCGCACCAGCCTTCACTGGACACCTCCGGCGGGGGTTGCGGACGCCGGGGCGGTGCTATCCGTCTCGGCGGGCGGCAGGTCGGTGGTGCCCTCATCCGGGCCGGGCAGACGCAGGTAGGTCAGAAGCCGCAGGCGGAGGTTTACCTGCCCGGTCTGTTGCCCCGTGAGCGTGATGCCGAGGATAGAAAAGAACATCCGGTCCCGCTCCAGCGCATTGATGAAGCCCACCACGGACCGGTAGTCCCCGGAGATGCTGGCGTCGATGCGCACATCCGTGAGGGCGTACTCCCGCGAGAGCACCGGTGCATAAAGGTACTGCGCCCGGCTGAAGCGCACCCCTTCTCGCTTGGTAAGAACGCCCAGCTCGGTGAGGACCTGCGACTGTGCGTAGGGCAGGCGTTGCGCGTAGAAAGCATTCGCCTGCGCGGTGGAGTCCGCAACCTTCGCATCGATGCCCTGCAGCGGGCGGCCAGCGATGTTCGCGGCGGTGAGCATGGTGCGCTGCTGCGAGAGCGCCTCGGGACCGCTGCTGCCCAGCGCCTGCCAGACAAACAGCAGATGCACCAGCAGGTAGAGATCCAGAACCACCAGCGCCGCCACGCCCGCATAGTGCAGGTTGACGGCCGTCAGCAGCTGACGTGCCTGGGCCGTAAGGCGCGGCATGCGCCGCATCACCGAAGAGCTGTTGGGCGGGGGAACCACCACGGCTGTGCTCATCGGGGAACCCCCTGCCTTGCATCCCCACTGGAGTTTGGACGCGTCACCGGTGCCGTGTTGCCGGTGTTGGCCCGGCTCGCGTCGTAGGGCGACAGCACTACCCCATAGCGGCCGTCTCCGGCTGCCGAAGCTCTACCAGAGCGATGCGGCGAGGCCCCAGCCTGGGGCGAAGCCGCGATGCGGTTGCGGCCAACAGTGTAGGACTCGCCGGGCGGCAGCGGGTTGTAGTTGGCCAGGATCTCGAACTCCACGCCCGGCGGCCCAGTGAGCGTTCCGGGCGCGCTGGACGCGCCTGGCGCAAAAGCGGTCCCCGGAGCGCCAGGTGTACCAAACGCACGTGCGCCATTTCCACCAGCGGTCTCACGGGCCTGCGCCGCTTCACTGCCGAGTCTTGGCTGCAGGAAGCGATGCGAGCGCTCCAGGTTGCGCACCAGCTGGACCGCCCGGTCGCGTTCCCCGGCCACGCGCATGCGGATGACGACCTCGCCGTCCGTGGTCACTGCCGGCTCGATGCTGGTGACCTGCACGCCCGAGGGCAGAACGTTTTCCAGATCCATCATCACCGCTGTCCAGGAGAACGACTTGCGCAGAAACAGGGCGTTCAGAAAGTGGGCACGCTCCAGCACGGCGGCATTGTCCGGACGGCGCATGCGCGCCTCAGTTCGTACTCTTGCCTGCTGTGCGGCGATGGTCTGATCGCGAAGGCGGTCCAGCTCCACCTGCTGACGGGCCGCGCGGTCGCTGAGAAGATGCGCGACCACGGCCAGGCCCACGC
>CAXTFS010000429.1:0-2813 GCA_964243395.1 uncultured Acidobacteriaceae bacterium
CAGCAGCGCCGTGCAGCTCTCGCACGCAACGCCACATGAAAAGGGCAGAATCAGCCCGCGCTTTTCTGGGCGAACGGATGATCGCCGCCAACCTGACCGGCAAGCTAGTCATCGTGCGGGAGCTACGCCCTCAGGACATGAAGTCCTCAGCTGGACGACCTTACCCAGGATCAAACCATCAAGACCGCACGGCTGATGGCCGTGGTGGTTGGACGTGCCCGCGGCGCCAGATGAGCGCGCGCGGAAGACCGTGAGCGCTGGGCGAAGGAGCTGCGTGTGCGCCATTCCAAGGAGCTCGACGCATTGCGCTAGGGAGCGGTGTCCTTGATCTCGCCGCGCTCCACGAGGCGGCGTACCTAGAACACTGCCGGCAGTATGCCTCGGAGAGACCGCTTCGGCAGCCTGAGCGCAGACGGCTGCTGGCGACTCTCACCCAGCCCGACGTCTCAGCTGAACAGCCGATCTGCACAACTCTCAAGGGACGCCCCTCCACCGCGATCCGTGCGGTGTCGCACTTTGCACCGCTGTTGCGGCAGGTTACAACTTTCGCAGAATGTACGCCTGAGATTCCGGACCGCTACCTTTGCCCGTATCCGCACTCGCGACGAAAGGGCCGTAGCTGGCCGGACTGGACTTCATGCCTCTGCGCACAAAGTTGCAAATCGGACTTACGCTGCTGACGGCGGCGATCGTTACCGGCATGGCAGCCCATGTGGGATCGCATTCGTGGCTGCCCTTCTGGCTCCTGTTGCTGGCGATTCTGCTCAGTTCGGGATTGAAGATCACGTTGCCCCGTGGCGACGGTTCCATGTCGCTCACCTTCCCGTTCATCCTGCTCGGCGTGATGACGCTTTCGCCTTTGCAGGCGATCCTGCTGGCTGCATTTTCCATCGCTGCACACTGCCGTATCCGCATCCGCAAGATCTTTACCGCCGTACAGATTTGCTTCAACACCGCGAATACCATGATTGCGACGGCGTGCGCCTATGGCACGTTTGTCGGCCTGCAGCGCGCGCATCTGGCGGCCGCCCCGGCGTTGGCAGTTGCTGCCGTTGCTTACTTCTTCTGGAACACCGGTGCGGTCGCGCTGGTGATTGCCTCAACCAAGGGCGAGAACCCCATTTCACTCTGGCGCGCCGAGTTCCCCTGGTACCTGCCGTTCTACGTGGTGGGTGCGGTTCTGGCCGCCGCCGCTCAATGGCTGAGCGTACGCTTCGGCTGGGCGACCGCTCTGCTTCTGATCCCGGTGGTGTACACCCTGTACCGTGCTTACACGGGCCAGCTCTCTCGGCTGAAGGAACGCCAGCAACACCTGGAAGAGACCGAAGCGCTGCACCTGCGCACCATTGAAGGCCTCGCCATGGCCATCGAGGCGAAGGACCAGAACACCCACGATCACCTGTTCCGGGTAAAAAACTACGTTCAGGCCGTCGGGGAAAAGCTCGAACTGGGCAAGCTCCAGATGCAGGCACTGCAAACGGCTGCGTTCCTGCATGATATCGGCAAGCTGGCGGTTCCGGAACACATCATCAACAAGCCCGGCAAGCTGACGCCGGAGGAGTTCGAGAAGATGAAGATCCACCCCATCGTGGGAGCGGATATTCTCGAGCGCGTTCGCTTTCCATACCCTGTTGTTCCCATCGTCCGGTCGCACCACGAGTGGTGGAACGGCACCGGCTATCCGGATGGTCTGCGCGGCGAAGACATCCCCATGGGCGCGCGCGTGCTCACGGTAGTCGACTGCTTCGATGCGTTGGTGTCGGACCGACCCTATCGCAAGGGCCTAAGCGGACAACAGGCGCTGGCCATCATCCGAAGCATGTCGGGCAAGCAGTTCGATCCGGCGGTCGTCACCGCGTTTGAGGTCTGCCATCGCGCGGCCGAGATGCAGGCGCAGAGCGCAGAGCCCAGCAGCTTCACGCCGCTCAACACAGAGGTCGAAGTCTGGCGGGGTATTGCGCCGGGCGCCGGGTATGAGGCCGGTTCCGACGAGGCCACGCCAGCACGTCCTGCGACACAGACCGAAGACGAGCGGAAGCCCGAAGGGCTCAGCGGCATCGAGTCGCTGACGCTGATTGCAGCTGCCAGCCAGGAGGCTCAGACTCTCTTCGAAATGAGTCAGTCCCTCGGCAATTCTTTGAGCCCCGGTGAGACCGTGTCCGTGATGGCTTCGCGCCTGCATCGGTTGATCCCATTCGATGTGTGCGCGCTGTATCTTCGGCAAGGGGATGGCCTGGAAGCACGCTTTCTGGAAGGGGAGCAGGCGAAGCTATTCACCACGGCCGCCATTCAGCTTGGTGAGGGCATCTCGGGCTGGGTGGCGCAGAGTGGCAAACCCATTCTGAATGGCAACGCCGCAGTTGAGCCCGGCTGTCCCAAATCGCATGACGGAGCGGCCACTCTGCGCAATGCCCTGTCCGTGCCGCTCTTTGATCTGCAGCAGCAGGTCTTTGCAGTGTTGACACTGTATGCCGGCAAGCCCGATTCGTTTCTGCGGGATCACCTTCGTATCTTGCAGGCGATGGAGTCGAAGCTTTCCCTTTCGCTCCAGAATGCGCTGCAGTTCCGGCGCACTGAAACAGACGCCGAAACGGACTTCCTCACAGGTCTGCCCAACGCGCGCCGTCTGTTCCTGCAATTGGAAGCCGAGCTCGAACGTTGTCGCGCCACCGGTGGCCAGCTTGCCGTCGCCGTGTGTGATCTCAACTCGTTCAAAGACGTCAACGACCGCAGGGGACATCTGGCCGGCAATCGTCTTCTAACTCTGATCGCCGAAGGATTCCGCGCCAACTGCGAGCCGACAGAGACGGTTG
>CAXTFS010000430.1:0-2809 GCA_964243395.1 uncultured Acidobacteriaceae bacterium
GGTCGGCATCCCACAGCGACCGGCGGGCCGCCACTGAGCGCAGCCCCCAAAGCTCGAGCGCCTCGGTACGAGCCTGGCCGCGCGACCGCTGCAGCGCGCGGTAGGCGGCGACGGTGTCCGTCCGGCACAGCGCACAGATTCCGCGGTCGCGGGCAAAGACCTGGTCACGCAGGTAGCCGGGGTCAGAACGCAGCCGCCACTGGTGCACGCAGAAGTCGGAACAGAAGGTACGCCGGCGGCCCGTGAGGATCTCCAGCTGACACCAGCGGCACAGCGGGCGGCCGTAAGGGCCCAGGGCCGGAGCCGCCGATTGCCGCAGCCGGCCGGCCTCGGGAAGAACACGCGCTGGCTTCGGCTCGGCCATGCGCCCAGCATAGCGACTCCGGCCCGCGCCGCCGATGCATCCCTTGGTTCAATCGATCGGGCCGGGCTGCCTGTGAGAAGGCAGGGCGGCTCGTTATGATGGGGCGAGGGGAGACCGCATGTCCAGGACCGAGTCAGCCATGGTGGAGTTGGGGACGATCGCTCCCGCGTTTGAGCTCGTGGACGTCCTCAGCGGGCGCGCGATGAGCCGTGACGACGTCTTCGCCCTGAGCTGGGACGAGAACCTCTCGGACGCCGTGAATACGGCCACGCACGGCGGTCCCCGCCAGAAGCACGGTCTGCTGGTGGTGTTCGTCTGCGTGCACTGCCCCTATGTAAAGCATGTGGAAGAGGAGCTTGCGCGCATCGGCCAGGATTATTTCGGTGCGGGCGGCGAGGGTCCGATCGCCATCGCCGCGATCCAGTCCAACGACATTCTTGCGTACCCGGACGATGGACCGGAAGGCATGCGGGCGCAGGCTGAACGGCTCGGGTGGCGCTTCCCCTACCTGCTCGACGAAGCGCAGGAGGTGGCGCGCAGCTACGGCGCGGCGTGCACACCGGACTTCTTTCTCTTTGACGGCGAGATGCGGCTGGTCTACCGCGGTCAGCTGGACGGCAGCCGGCCGCGTCGGGGCGACTTCGGCAACGGCGATCCCGTGACCGGGGCAGACCTGCGCCGGGCCCTGGATGCGGTGATTGCCGGCAAGCGGCCGGACCCCAATCAGCGGGGCTCGATCGGCTGCAATATCAAGTGGCGCGAAACTCCAGAGAAGATCGGGAGCGGGGTCGCGGGTTAACGTATGGATGTCGTCCTGGAGCAGCTGAAGAACGGTGTTCGCCGCTTCCGCTCGGAGGTATTTCCGGCGCGGGCGGAACAGTTCCTGGAGGCGGCCAACTCGCCGCAGCGCCCGCACACGCTGTTTGTCACCTGCGCCGACTCGCGCATCAATCCCAACGAGATCACCGGTACCAGCACCGGAGAGGTGTTCGTCACCCGCAACATCGGCAACATGGTGCCAGCCTATGGCGAGATGCTGGGCGGCGTCAGCGCCGTGATCGAATTTGCCGTCTGCTCCCTGCGCGTGCGGCACATCGCGATCTGTGGGCACTCTGACTGCGGCGCGATGAAGGCCCTCCTTCAGCCGGACTCGGTCGCGGACATGCCAACCGTACAGAGCTGGCTGAAAAATGCGCAGGCAGCCCTCTCGGTGACGCAAACGCTGACCGCCCGCGCGGGGCAGCCGGAAGCAGTGCTACCCACCTTGACGGAACAGAATGTGCTGTTGCAGATGCAGCACCTGCGCACCCACCCATCGGTCGCTGCGGCGATGGCGGAGGGGGATCTCACGCTTTCGGGCTGGATCTATGAGATCGGCACCGGCGAGGTCAGCATCGTGGAAGGAAGCGGACACAACTTTGAGCCGGTCGAGATCGGCTCGACCGGCTTTGCGTAAGATTGTTTGGTTGTATTTCTCGACGCCGTGTTAATGGCTTGTCTGGGCGTCCGAACCGTGCTGCTTCACCATCTTGTTGTAGATCCCGAGAAGCAGGAACGGTGCAACCCACTGACCAACAAAGAGGGCCTCGTGCTTCTTGCCGGCGATCTGGAAAGAAACTGATCCCAGGATGGAGCCGATGGCAAGACCAAGGTAGGCGCTCGAGGGAACCTTCGAGGTGAACTTTTCGATCGCTGCTGTGAATTGATCTTCCTGGGCCTCACCGGCCTGTACGCGATAATCCGACATTGCTTATCTCTCTCCGGCCAGTTGCCGTGTTTGGGAAGATGCTGTTTTGGCAGATGGGGCGGTCTAGGGTCGCAAGTTTTTGAGCTGATGCTATGCGGAACGGTTCCTTTGCAGTACCATCACCGTGCGAGGCCCAGCCGCGAGCAGTTTTCCTGCCCATCGCGCTCCGGCTTCCGCCTCCCCTTTGCTATTGCCCGGGGTGGGCAGGGGAACAGCAGGGTTCCGTTGACTTTCGCCCGGGTCGCGCTTAGGTTAGCGAGTGATGAGCCGCTTTCTCCCCGTTCATCGTCACCATCGTCATCACCACGCCTCGCGCGTGCTGGCGGTGTTTTCTGTGGCGATCTGAGAGAGCGCCTCACATGAAACAACGGCCCGCTAACGCGCCTTCCGCGAGCGGGCTTTCTTATGCCCGCCACGCGCACGGCGCGGGAACGGGCGAGAGGATGGGGATGGTGCAGAGGAAAGAGGCAGGGACGCCGTTGGACTTCGCCAAGAGCGAAGGTCTGATCGCGGGCATTGTGCAGGATGCAGCCACCGGCGAGGTGCTGATGCTTGGCTTTCTGAACGAGACGAGCTGGGCACTGACGCAGGAGACCGGCTACGTCACGTTCTGGAGCCGCACCCGTGGCAAGCTCTGGGCCAAGGGCGAGACCAGCGGCAACCGGTTGCGCGTGGTCTCCTCCGCGACGGATTGCGAC
>CAXTFS010000431.1:0-2803 GCA_964243395.1 uncultured Acidobacteriaceae bacterium
ACTCCCACCTGGTGAACGAAGCGCGCGTCGGCGGCGTACGTGAGAAGGACAGCTACACGCCACCCACCCTGGGCAAGGGTTATCCAACCACGATCGGCCTGCAACCGGATTACGGCACCAACTCACCGGGTGACATCTTTCCGACCGTCACCATCGACAGCGGCGGCAGCATTGGTGGCATCGGACTGAACGGCGGTGTGCACGCGAACCTCGCCGACGGCACACTGGCGGAGTCCGACGTCTTGACCCTGATCAGGGGCAAGCACACCATCAAGCTCGGGGGTGAGTTCGACAAGAGCTATCAGAACTACACCGGCTGGGGCGACATAAGCTCTGGCGGCTTCGAGTTCAATGGCGTGGCTACGGGCACGCCCTATGCAGACTTCCTGCTCGGCGATGTGTACGGCTGGTATGTCTACGAGAATGCGGAAACCGGTGCACGGTCCAAGAGTGGCGCGGCGTTCGCCCAGGACGACTACAAGATCACGCAGAAGCTGTCGCTGAACCTTGGTCTGCGCTGGCAATTCCAGGGCGGCTGGGGCGAGGCGCATAATCGCTGGGGTACGTTTAATCCCACCATCGTCAACAGCGGCCAGTACGCTCCCGCCAACACGCTCGGCGCGATCAGCTATGGCGGCCAGGACGGGCGCAGCAACATCCAGGACAGCGTGAGTGAATGGGCCCCGCGGATCGGTTTGGCCTTTGCACCCGCGCAGAAGTGGTCCGTCCGCGCCAGCTACGGCATCACGGACATCCCCTGGTCGGTGGACCCGTACACCTCGGCGTATGGCGTTGGCTTGACCCCACAGGGTTCGCTGGGGTACAGCACCAAGACTGCCTTCCAACTGAAGAACGGTCCTCCAGCGAACTCAGTCATTTATCCCACGTTGTCGAACCTGTCGAACTCACAGTTCAACTACCAGAACGTCAACTACTACCCGCAGCATCGGCCAGTCGGGTACTACCAGGAGGCCCTGGTCTCCGTGCAGCATGAGCTCCCGGGCCAACTGTTGCTGGACACCTCCTACGTGTTTACCAAGGGCACGCATCTTGGCTTTACCCGCGACATCAACCAGGTGCAGGAGAGCCAGCTGTCCGGCTTTGCGAATGGCTCCTACAACAGCTGCTACAACGCCCCGAGTGCTTATCCACTGTTCTGTTCCGTCGGCGCGGTGCTCTTCGACGGCTACTCCAACTACAACGCGTTGCAGTTGCGTGCAGAGAAGCGCCTCTCCTACGGCTTGAGCTTTATCTTCAACTACGCCTTTGCCAAGACAATGGATGCGGGCACGGGTTCGGGTAATAGTGCCAGTGTCGATGTGTGGCAGAATGCGTTCAACGTGGCGTCCAACTACGGTCTCTCGACGCTGGACGTGCGCCACACCATCAACGGCTCGGCCACCTACGATCTTCCCTTCGGCAAGGGCAAGTCGTTCCAGCTACATGGCGTAGCGGATGAAGTGCTGGGTGGATGGCGCACCACGGGGGTGTACCAGATTCACAGCGGGATCCCGTTCACCGTGCGGACCTCGAACAACGGCCAGGACCTCAGCGGGTCCGAGGCTTCACAATGTGGGTGCGGTTATTCGTGGCTGCCTAACGTGGTCGGCAACCCATCGCTTTCGCACAAGAGCTTCAACCCCAACACGAGTCAGTGGTACAACTACGCTGCCTTCGCTACACCCTCGAGCGGCACCTTCGGCAATGAAAATCGCGATACGCTCATTGGGCCAAACTGGCGCGATCTCGATCTCAGCCTGGGCAAGACGTTTGACCTCATCGAGCGGGTAAAGCTTGAGATCCGCGCCGATGCGACCAACCTGTTCAACCATCCGAACTTCGCTCAGCCGGCAAACGCGACCGGAACGGGTGTCACATCCGGATTGGCCGGGTCCATCGCCGGTCCACAACAGATCACCTCTGCCGCAACGGCCCGCTTCATGCAGCTGGGCGGGCGCTTCACCTTCTAACGGGAGTGCACCGGGACGGCGCAACCGCTGTCCCGGTTTGGCTTTGACTGTCTCACCTGTTCTGGCATCCAATCGGCCAGGCTTGATCTGCCGATGACTGCTCCAGTTCCCATAACCTGCTCAGGGTGTACCCGCAAGCGTCCTCTTGCGTTGCTGCTGCTGCTGCTCCTTTCCCTAGCCGCACGCGCGCAAAAGGCAGACCCCTCGCCGCCGATCGCTGCCGAGTTGCAACGCGCCGAGGCTGCCCTCAGGGCCAAGGATCAGGCGGCAGCAGAAAGGCACTTCCACAACGTCCTGAAGCTCGACCCGGGAAACGCGGAGGCTCAGGCCAACCTTGGTGCCTTCGCCTTCTATCGTGGCGACTGCAACGCGGCGGAGCCGGAGTTTCGCGCGGCCTTGCAAGAGGTGCCGAGCCTGAACAAGGTGCAGGCGCTGCTGTCCATCTGTGAGCACCGCATGCATGATCCTGCGGCGACAGCGGAGATGCTGGCAGCCTTCGCCAAGTTGGATGATCCCAAACTTCGCCTGCAGCTTGGAATGGAGCTCGCCAACACGTACTACCAGCAGGGAGACCTGGAGAACACCACGGCCGTGTTGCACAGGCTGCTCAATGTGGATCCCGAGAACGTAGACATTCTTTTCTTTGCACAACGCGTATACAGCGAGCTGGCTGACAACACGTTGAACAAACTTGCGGTTCTCTCCCCCAACTCCGCGCGTATGGAGCAGCTCATTGCCGAACGTCTCATCAATGCCGGCGACCTCAAGGATGCGTTGCGGCACTATCGTAAGGCGCTGGAACTCAGTCCGAAGCTGCCGGGCGTGCACTTCGA
>CAXTFS010000432.1:0-2801 GCA_964243395.1 uncultured Acidobacteriaceae bacterium
GTCCTACGGCACCGTCCATGCGATCATCGCCGCCCTCGACCCAGGCATGGTGACGCTGGAGCAGGACGGTCCGGCCGCGTTCCGGGACCGCTTCGAGTTGGTCCACCGCCATCGCGCCGAAGCGTCTAACGCAATCTGGCAGGCCGATCACACGCTGCTTGACCTCCTCATCCTCGACGAGGGCGGCAAGGCGGCTCGTCCCTGGCTGACCACGGTGGTGGACGATCATTCCCGCGCCATCGCCGGGTACAGCGTATTTCTTGGCGCCCCCTGCGTGCTGAATACTTGCCTCGCTCTGCGCCATGCGATCTGGCGAAAAGCCGACCCGGCCTGGCCCGTCTGCGGCATCCCAGACGTGCTCTACGTCGATCACGGGAGCGACTTCACCAGCCAGCACCTCGACCAGGTGGCGGCCAGTCTGCGCTTTCGCATCGTCTACTCCGCCGTCGGCCGGCCGCAGGGCCGGGGCAAGGTCGAGCGCCTGTTCGGCACGTTCAACACCGAACTCCTGCCCGAGCTGCCGGGGTACCTTGCTGGCAGCAAGCCGGCCACCCCGCCGCGCTTGTCGCTGGCAGAGCTGGACCAGGCCATCGGCGTCTTCATTGCCAGCACGTACCACGCCCGGCCCCACAGCGAGACCGGCGAGAGGCCGCTTGACGCCTGGCGGGGCCACGGCTTCCTGCCGCGCAGCCCCGAGAGCCTGCAGGACCTCGACCTGCTGCTGGTCATGCTCGCCAAGCCGCGCTGCGTGCGGCGCGACGGCATCCACTTCCAGGGCCTGCGCTACATCGATCCGGTGCTGGCCGCGTATGTCGGCGAGACCGTCACCATCCGTTATGACCCGCGCGACTTGTCAGAGGTGCGGGTGTTCCACGGCCACCAGTTCCTGTGCCGCGCGGTGAGCGAGGAGCACGCAAGCGAGGCGTTCACGCTCAAGGACATCGAGGCCGCACCACGCGCGCACCGCCGGGCGCTGCGCGCGACCATCAACGAGCGAGTCGCGCGAGTGGCGGACTTCCTACCCGCCCAAGCGCAACCACCCAGGCCCATCCCGGCCGCGAAGCAGCCGCCGTCAACGGCTAGCCGACCCAAGCTGCGCATCTACCGGGAGGACGACCCATGACGGCCGCAGCAGCCGGCGAGCGGACGGGCGCCTTCATCGCCACCAAGGAGCACCGGCGCTTTGCTGAGTTCGCCGACGCGGTGCGCAAACACCGCTACATCGGCCTTTGCTTTGGCGCGGCCGGCGTCGGTAAGACCTGTTCGGCTCGCCGCTACGCCGGGTGGGACGTGGCTGAACCCTTGCTGACCACCTGGGGGCCGCGCGAGGCGTCTGATGACAAGGTGTACGAGGCTCTGGCTCAGAACCGAGCCATCTTCTACACGCCCACCGTGTGCTGCCCTTTCCGCGAGTTGCAAGGCGACATCTCCAGGCTGATCACCCGAGTGAGCGTCAGCATCGGAAGCCATGTGCATAAGGAAAAGCTCGTCCAAGCGGGGCAGATGTCCGACCTGGCCGAAATCCTGATCGTCGATGAGGCCGAGCGGCTGTCCAACACCTGCCTCGACCATCTGCGCGACCTGTTCGACCGGACCGGCATCGGCGTGGTCCTAGTCGGGATGCCCGGTATCGAGAAGCGCCTGTCGCGCTATCCCCAGCTCTACAGCCGCGTCGGCTTCGCTCACCACTACCGCCCCTTGCAGGGCGACGAGCTGGCGTTTGTGCTGACCCGCCACTGGCGCCGGCTTGGCCTTGCACTTGATGACGCCGACTTCACCGACGCCCAGGCCATCGCGTCCATCGCCCGCATCACGGGCGGCAACTTCCAATTGCTGCACCGCCTGTTCGTCCAGATCGGGCGCATCCTGAAAATCAACGGACTGTCCGTCATCACCGACGACGTGGTCGAGGCCGCACGCAGCACGCTCGTGATCGGCGCCACATAACGCTGAAAGAGTCCCGCCAGTTATCGTTGAAGGCTACAGCCAACCAACTCCGTCACCTTTCGGCCTCCGGCCTGTTCACGACAATTTTGGTCAGATCAGGTTATTCGTCAACTGATTGCTACGGGGTTGTCGTGAGGGAAAATGCCCGGTTCGGCGAGCGGTCAGGCAGCTCACGACAAAGAGTTGTTTATCGTGATCCGTAGCGGCCTGCGGAGGTTCACCTGACAGCGGCAAGACCGCACTGGCGCCGTTCTGGATTGGACATGGGAACCTCGGCATGGCAGCGCGGTAGTTGAACACAGCGGGACAGTCGCCCATCAGCTTCTTTTGTTAACCGTTGCGCCCGCTATGTCTGGATACGACCCAACCCAGACGGCCACAGCTTGACTGCGCACACCCGGAAGCAGACATCCGGAAATGTGGCCTGCTGACAGCTACGCGTGGGAAGCAGACAATTATCTCGCGAACCAAGTGCAACTTAGCTCTTCAGGCTGCCGGTGCTATTATTGATCCTCTATTTGGGCCACTCAAAAATTTCAGCCGTTGTACGGCAGGTCCGAACAACTACACTAAAAGTAACAAGCAAAAATGCCAGCACTCGTGTGGGTATTTCTAAACTATCTTGCTGTGCGTTAACACTTTCTAGCTCGCTTTTAATCTCATGAAAGTGGTCCAGCGTCGACACCGCAGCCCTCATTGCCGGGTCGTCTCGTGCTCCATCGCGTATCATTCCTAGAGCGAAGTCGGCCGTGGCTGCACTCACTGTCCCATTCTCCTTTTTCAGCATTGACAGCAAGGCGCACGCTCCTCCGCCTCTAATGATGTGCCGGACTTCATTTTCGGATGCTGAAGGC
>CAXTFS010000433.1:0-2792 GCA_964243395.1 uncultured Acidobacteriaceae bacterium
TCGGTGTAGCTCACCGAGTACATCTGGTGCTCCTCGTCGAGCTCCACCGCAGACACAGCCTTGAATTGCCAGTGCCGCTCCAGCGCGAGCAACCGCTCACGCATGGCCTCGAGCTTCTCCTGCGACTCAAAGTCGTGCCGCCGCGCCGGATCCTTGCCTTCGCTTGCAAAGATCTCCGCAAATGCACGGACGACCTCGTCGTTGCGCAGCCGCTTATTCACCTTGTCGAAGAAGCCAAGGTAGTCATCCAGCGACGACATGAACTTCGTCAGATCCGCGCCCTCGAGGCGTGCGCCACCGTCGCCATAGCGCACAATCATGCCGTCCGAAGCGCGCTTCACCATCACCTGCACGTACTCGCGCTCGTCCTTGATGTATTGCTCGAACTTGCCCTTCTTGATGCGGAACAACGGCGGCTGCGCGATGTACACATTGCCCCGCTTGATCAACTCGCCCATGTGGCGGAAGAAGAACGTTAGCAGCAGCGTGCGGATGTGCGATCCATCGACGTCGGCATCGGTCATCAGGATCAACTTGCCGTAGCGCAGCTTGGCGTAATCGAAGTCGTCCTTGCCAATGCCCGTACCCAGCGCCGTGATCATGGCTCGAATTTCTTCGTGCCCCAGCATCTTGTCGTAGCGGGCCTTTTCAACGTTGAGGATCTTGCCCTTTAACGGCAGAATCGCCTGGAACTTGCGGTCGCGGCCCTGCTTCGCCGTGCCACCGGCCGACTCACCCTCGACCAGGTACAGCTCGCACAGCTCCGGCTTGCGCTCCGAGCAGTCGGCGAGCTTGCCTGGCAATCCGCCGCCGTCCAACGCACCCTTGCGGCGCGTCAGATCGCGGGCCTTGCGCGCTGCCTCCCGAGCCCGCAGCGCGTCAATTGCTTTATTGATGATCTTCTTTGCAACCTGCGGATTGCCGTCGAGGAACGCGCCCAGCCGCTCATTCACAAACGCCTGCACCGGCCCGGCGATATCGGAGTTCAGCTTGCCCTTGGTCTGCCCTTCAAACTGCGGCTGCGGCAGCTTCACGCTCACCACGGCGACCAGGCCTTCGCGCACATCATCGCCGCTAAGATTTTCCTTGTCCTTGAACAAACCAAGCTGCTGTCCGGCCACATTGATCGTGCGCGTCAACGCCGTGCGAAACCCGGACAAATGCGTTCCACCATCGACCGTGTTGATGTTGTTCGCAAAGCTGAACACCGTCTCGGAGTAGCTGTCGTTGTACTGCAGCGCGATCTCCAGCACCAGCGGCCCGATCTCCGCCTCCATGTAGATCGGTTTCTCGTGCAACACCTGCTTGCCCTTGTTCAGGTGCTTGATGAACTCGGCAATGCCGCCCGCGTACTTGAAGCTCTGCGTCTTCGCCTCGCCCGTCTTCGGGTCCGTCGTACGCTCATCGGTCAAATTGATCTCGATGCCCTTGTTCAGGTACGCCAGCTGCCGCAAACGCCCGGCCAGCGTGTCGTAGTTGTACTCATGCACCGTAAAGATCGAACGGTCGGGCAGAAAATGCACCTTGGTGCCGCGCCGCTTCGATAGCCCCATCTTGCGCAGCTCCGAGATCGGATCGCCCTTCGAGTAATCCATCTCCCACGCATGCCCATCGCGCCAGATCTCCACGTCGAACTCTTCGCTGAGCGCATTCACGCAGCTCACACCCACGCCGTGCAGACCACCCGAAACCTTGTAGTTCGACGCATCGAACTTGCCGCCCGCGTGCAGCATGGTCAGCACTACCTGGACCGCCGGCATCACCTCACCCGTGGGCAGCGTCTTGTTGTCCACCGGAATGCCGCGCCCGTCATCGACCACCGTGATCGAGTTGTCGACATGGATCGTCACATCGATCGTCGTCGCATGCCCCGCCAGCGCCTCATCGACCGAGTTATCCACCACCTCGTACACCAGGTGGTGCAGCCCCTGCTCGCCCGTCGATCCGATATACATCGCCGGCCGCAGCCGCACAGCCGCCAGACCCTCAAGGATCGTGATGTTCTCGCCGCTGTAGGATGGCGAGCTGTTCGCCACGGCAGGGGTGGGTTGCTGAGGTTCGGGCAATGGATTCTGGGTGGCCAATCGAGCTCCGTCGGGCGGCCGGGTGCTTGGCATCCAAGGGCATGCAACTGCCTGAAAACCTGAGGAAAAGCCGCCTGTTTTTCGTCTGTTTCCTGCTCTGATTTTAGCACGGCGAGCCCCGTTTCCGGGGGTTTGCGACGGCTCCGGAACCGACGCCGGAACCCGCCCTGCGAGCCGCCCGCTAGTGCGCCGCCATCTGCTCCGGATCCACCTTCGCCCGCTTCGGCGGCAGCCGCATAATCCACACCAGCGGCGACAGGCACATCACCACCGCCCCCAGCACCGCAAACGCGTCCTTGTACGCCAGCATGGTCGCCTGCCGCACCATGGTGCCGTACACCTGTGCCATCGCCAGCGGACTCGCGACCGCCATCGCCGTGTGCGTCGCCTGCGCGAACCGGCTGGTGTAGTCCGTGATGGCATACCCGCCCGCGCTGATGTTCGACGCCAGGGACATCTGGTTCACCTGCGCCGAGCGCGCCAGAAACGTCGTCAGCAGCGCCGTGCCCGCCGATCCACCCATGTTGCGCGCAAAGTTCGACAACGACGAGATCTGGTTCGACTTGTCCCGCGGCACACCCACATAGTTCAACGTGCTGATCGGGATAAAAATAAACGGCAACCCGATCACCTGCAGCATGCGCCACAGCGTCACCGTCCCGAACGACGAGTACAGGTCCAGCCGTGTCAGATTGAACAACCCGAACG
>CAXTFS010000434.1:0-2789 GCA_964243395.1 uncultured Acidobacteriaceae bacterium
ATCACAGATCAAAGGGGGTCAGTTTTGGACGCCGATCTCCCTACTCAGGGGGTCAGTTTTCCACGCTGTTCCACAGGTATCGCCGACTTGTCTCGTGCACTTCGAAACTAACCGCTACAGCGTGCCCGCCTCGTTTGCCAACCGGCCGGTCAGCCTGCGGATATACCCCGACCGGCTCGTGGTGGTGGCCGAGGGCCAGGTCGTGTGCGAGCACGCCCGGGTCGTCGAGCGCTCCCACGATGTTCCCGGCCGCACGATCTACGACTGGCGGCACTACCTGGCGGTGATCCAGCGCAAGCCCGGGGCGCTGCGCAACGGTGCGCCCTTTACTGAGATGCCGGAGGCGTTCCGCAGGCTCCAGGCCCAACTGCTGCGACGACCAGGGGGCGACCGGGAGATGGTGGACGTCCTCGCCCTTGTGCTGCAGCACGACGAGCAGGCCGTGCTGTGCGCCGTGGAGCTGGCGCTCGAGGAGGGCGTCGCCACCAAGACCCACGTGCTCAACGTCCTACACCGCCTGGTGGACGGCAAGAACACGGCCGCGGCCATCGACGCGCCGCAGGCCTTGGTGCTGACGCAGGAGCCGCGGGCCGATATCGGGCGCTACGACGCGCTGCGGGACCGGGAGGTGCGGAATGCGTCATGATCCCGCCAGTGCCGCCCTCGTGGTCATGCTGCGCGGGTTGAAGATGTACGGCATGGCCCAGGCCGTGGGCGACCTGGTGGAACAGGGTGCACCGGCGTTCGAGGCCGCTATCCCTATCCTGTCCCAGCTGCTCAAGGCCGAGATGGCCGAGCGCGAGGTCCGCTCCATCGCCTACCACATCAAGTCGGCCCGGTTCCCAGCTTACAAGGATTTGGCCAGCTTTGATTTCGCTGCCAGTGAGGTCAACGAGGCCACGGTCCGGCAGCTGCACCGGGGCGAGTTCACTGATCGGTCCGACAACGTCGTGCTGATCGGCGGGCCCGGCACCGGCAAGACCCATATCGCCACGGCGCTCGGCGTCCAAGGCATCGAACACGGCCGCAAAAAGGTGCGGTTCTTTTCCACGGTCGACCTGGTCAACGCGTTGGAGCAGGAGAAGACCGCCAACAGAGCCGGGCAACTCGCCGATCGCTTGCTCCGCCTGGATCTCGTGGTCCTGGACGAGCTCGGCTATCTGCCGTTCAGCTCATCGGGCGGCGCGCTGCTGTTCCACCTGCTCAGCAAGCTCTACGAGCGGACGAGCGTGGTCATCACCACCAACCTGAGCTTCAGCGAGTGGGGCGACGTCTTCGGCGATACCAAGATGACGACGGCGCTGCTCGATCGGCTCACCCACCACTGCCACATCCTGGAAACCGGCAACGACAGTTTCCGGTTCAGGAACAGCTCGGCCGACGGAAAAAGCAGGAGAACCAAAGCACCCACTTGACCCACGCCCGCAGCACGCGGGAAATACCGCAAGGCGGGTCAAATCTCGACGAAAACGCCGGGTCAGATCTCAGCAGAAATCAACATTGCCACGTCCCGCCGAAGCTCGCTGGACTGTATGAGGCGATTGAGGCCGAGGTGAAGGCGCGGTCCGATGCCACTCTGGACGAATTGCGCCAGTGGCTTGCCCAGATGCATCATGTCACGGCCAGCAACGCGTTGATGCACGCAACACTTGGCAAGCTTGGGTTGACGCATAAAAAAAGACGCTGCACGCCGCCGAACAGGAGCGACCCGACGTGGCACACGCCCGGGCTGCGTGGCGCGAGGACCAATCCAGCCTCAAACCGGGGCGTCTGATCTTCCTCGACGAGACTTCGGTCAAGACCAACATGGCACGCACCCACGGGTGGGCGCCAGTTGGCGAGCGTCTCGTTGCGTTCGTGCCGCACGGCCACCGCAAGACATCGAGCTTCATCGGCTGCCTGAGCGAGAACGGCATGATCGCTCCCTACGTGCTCGACGGAGCCGTCAATGCCGAGTTGTTCACCGCCTATATAGAGCAGGTGCTCGTCCCCACGCTGCAGGCCGGTGACATCGTCATCATGGACAACCTTCCCGTCCACAAAGTCCCGGCTGTCCGCCGGGCCATCGAAGCTGCAGGCGCTCAACTCCTGTTCCTGCCACCCTACAGCCCCGACCTCAATCCGATCGAGATGGTCTTCTCCCAAATGAAAGCCAAACTACGCCAAGAAGCTCATCGTTCTGTCGAGGCACTGTGGCGCGCACTCGGCCGCATCGCAGACGCAATCACACCAACGCAGTGCGCCAACTACTTCCAACATTGCGGATACATACAGTCAGCCTGAAAACGCTCTAACTTGACGCTAGTGTCGGCTTTGTATCGAAGGCGGTGGTAGCTCGACTGGGCGAGGCTACCGCCGATGATTGTGGTTTGCAGACTCTACCCAGGCGTCGACACGGCCGTTGACGGCCGCGCGTGATGGCCCGTAGCGTGGCTGCGCGGTGCAGGCCGCTTCTGGGTCCGCGGAAAGGGTTGAACCCACCTGCTCTTGCCAAGCTGACCTCTCAGACACCTTTGTGCTGCCGGTGTTGCGGACCTTCGGCCGTCGAACGCACGGAGGTCTGCCATGGACACGCTGCCCGATCGGGCCCACCCCGACCATCTCCGCAAGCAGGCCAAGGACCTGCTCCGCCTGTTCCGCACCGGCGACCCCGCCGCGCTGGCGCGTTTCGCCCGTTTCCTCCCCGCAGCGGCGGGCCGGACAGAGGCGGAGGTCGCCAGGCTCGACCTGCGCCTACACGACGCTCGGTCCTGCGTGGCGCGTCAGTACGGTTTCCCGTCCTGGTCTGA
>CAXTFS010000435.1:0-2774 GCA_964243395.1 uncultured Acidobacteriaceae bacterium
TTGCCCGGCTCCGCCGCAGCCTGACCGCTCGCTGTTCGGCCTGAGGCAGCCTATAGAAATTGACCGGCCATGGTTCCTGATGCGGGTTGGGAAGTGGTGATGCATCCGGCGTCTCTCGTTGCAGCAGCCATTTTGTCACGCTCATGTTCGGCTGGTGACGCTCGCCTGCCCCGGTACCCGCCTATGCCGCCGCTGCATGCAGCACCTCGTCCACCACCTCCGGATGGCTGGCGATCACCAGCAACAGCACGCGCGCGGCGGCCTCGGGCTGCCGGCGTCCCTGCTCCCACTCCCGCACCGCCCCGGCGCTGAACCCAAACCGCCGGGCGAAGCCGGTCTGGCTCAACCCGGTGCGATCCCGGATGGCGCGCACGTCCACCGTGGCGGGCGGGTTCCACACCCGGCCCGGCGCCAGCGTGCCCGCTACCATGTCGGCGGCCTGCTGCAGCGACTCCATCAGTTCATCCGTCACGTCCACACGCTTGACCACGCCAACCTCCTTCATGCCGTCCTGCGCTTCGCGTTGCGCTTGATGCCCTCGACCACCGCCAGCATCACCTTGCGCTGGTCCGGCGTCGGGTTCGCCTGTTCGTTCTTCGCGTAGATCAGCAGCGCCAGCACCGGCAGATCGTCCGACACCACGAACCAGATCACCCGCACGCCGCCCCGCTTGCCCTGGTCGCCCACGCCGAAGCGCATCTTGCGGATGCCGCCCAGGCCGGGGATCAGGTCGCCCGCCTGCGGGTTGCGGGCCAGCGCGGAAATCAACTCGGCTCGTTCGTCCCGCGTCAGCAGCGCGTCGGCGCGTCGCGTGAAGATCGGGGTTTCCTGAACCGAGTGCATGACGGTGTTATACGTCATTGCCGTATGTATGGCAATGCCGTATGTGTGTCATTGCCATATGGGGAGGATTAACGCCGCCCTTAAAAGAGAAACCGCGTAGCCGGGCTGATCGGATGGCTGGCATGGTGCGGTGACGGCGATGGTGAGGTGACCCCAAGGCAGTGCCAGATCAGGAGCACGTCTTCCTACCGACCCCGTGCGCGCCGGCTGCCTTCCGCTACCTCGGTCATATGAGTGTGGGCGGCGCGGGTGCGTAGGCTTGTGGTGGCCACCCGCAACGTGCTGCACTTCCCCAGTCGGAGCGTGCGCGTGGTGGACCTGTCCAATGCGGCGCCAACGATTGAGGAGGTGCAGGACCATGGCAACGATCCGCGCCCAAACCTCACACATCGTTCTGGTGCTGAGGCGAAGTTGGGTCAATCTGGTCGCTAGGAAAACGATCGTCTTTTGCAGGCACCTTATGGTTACTTTTCCTATTTCAAGTAGAGGGCGGTGATGCTCATAACTCTTGCAATTTGCACCCACAACCGCTCGTCCTCCCTCGCGAGGACGCTTGCGTCGATTGAGCGTGCAAAAGTCGTCGCGTGCGAGTGGGAGCTGTTGGTTGTCAATAATGCGAGCACCGATGATACACCCGACGTTCTCGCAAGCTTCGAAGGTCGTCTCCCCCTTCGCTCAGTGGTCGAGCCGAAGCCGGGTGCCTCAAATGCTCGTAATACGGCCGTTGTCTCAGCACATGGCCAATATATGGTCTGCACGGACGACGATGTCGTTGTATTCGATGACTGGCTTGAGAGCTATGCCCGCGCTTTCCGGACATGGCCAACCACCGATCTGTTCGGCGGGCGAATAATACCTGTGATGGAGGAGCCTAAGACTGATTGGTTCGAACGCGTAGCACCCCGCCTTGGTGGTATGCTCGCCATTAGAGAATTCGGTGACAACCCGATGATACTGCCTGTTGACAACGAATACCTTCCCTTCGGGGCGAATTTTGCAGTGCGAACCGACGTTCAGCGCCTTTTCCCGTTTCCTTCGGAGCGCGGTCCAGGAACGACCCATTTGGGTGACGAAACGCCCTCATTCATGTCGATGCTTGAAGCCGGGCACGAAGGCCGCTGGCTACCAGACTCCCGAGTCCATCACATGATTAGTCCAAACCGCCAGAACCAAGCTTATATCCGGTGGTGGTACGAGAGTTTGGGGCGTACGGTGGTCTGGGAGGGACGCGAGCAACTCACCGGCCCACATTTGTTCTCGGCGCCCCGTTGGCTTTGGCGCCGGGCCGTCACACGCGAGGTCAAATACCAGATCACTCGATTGACTGCGCCGCCCGAGGTCTGGGTCGAGCACCTGATGGAAGTTTCATTGGACTGGGGGCGGCTGCGTCATTTCCGTTCCGCCGCCAGCAGCAGCCGCTGACCTTACATTGCAAGCCGGTCCATGCTACATACGTGGAACAAGCCGGTGAGGGCGGAGTGCGCGGCGGCACGCATCAATACATAGGATCTCAATGTTTGTCACTGTCTCGATCTGCACTCGTAATCGCGCAGCATCGCTTGCCAGAACGCTTGACTCCATTGAACGCTCGAAGCCCGTCGCATGTGATTGGGAACTGCTTATCACCGATAATGGCAGCACCGACAGCACTGCCGATATTGTGGCTGCCTTCAAAGATCGCCTGCCCATCCGTATGCAGGCTGAACCAAACCCTGGCGCCGCCAACGCGCGAAACGCCTCTGTGATCGCTGCCAGTGGGCAGTACATGGTTTGCACCGATGACGACGTTGTCGTTGACCCGAGCTGGCTCGTTGCATACCTCGACAGCTTTCGTATGTGGCCGGCGGACGATCTTTTTGCCGGCCGAATCGTGCCAGTCCTAGAGGCACCAGTCACAGACTGGTTTGAGACAATTACGCCTAGTGTTCACG
>CAXTFS010000436.1:0-2766 GCA_964243395.1 uncultured Acidobacteriaceae bacterium
ATGAGCCCAGGCACGCAAAAACGCTCGCAACCCCACTCCGACAGGCTGCTAGCGCGTGACCTGCTAGTTCCCATCGTGCACGACACGACCTATGACGCTCTCCGCGAAGTCAGCCCCCTGCTCGGCTCGCGAAGCGGCCTGAGCACCGCAGACGACTCGATGGCAGAGGTCGCGGCCAAGCTCGCCGAGTTGGTCGCGCCGTAGCTTCACTGCCGGCAGTCCTTTGGAAGATCAATACCATGAGCGATCAGCCACGTTTCGAGTACAGTAACACTGCCGTCAAGAAGGCCGGGGCCGTTATTGCCCAGAAGTTGCTCTGGACGCCTGATAACGAGCCGACAATCCGCCACGCATATTCCGTGGCCAATAGTTGGCGTGACTCTCACGCCTTCCCGTTAATGAGCATCCGCATCGCCGTCGGTTACTACATGCGGCGTTCTGGCGCGCAGGGCATCGGCGCTGCGCGTCTCAAGCGCATGCAGGCCATCCAACGTAAGCTGGTGAGGAAGCCACGGCTGACCCTTTTCGCATTGCAGGACCTCGGTGGTTGCCGCTTCATCATGGCCGGGATTGATGACGTGAATAGGCTGACGGCAAACCTTCGGATTCGCATGCGCCACGAGCTGCGCTATCAGAATGACTACATCAGCGACCCGAAGGACGACGGCTACCGCAGCCACCACATGATCTGGAAGTTTGCCGGGCGAAAGGGCGGCGCGCCATATGATGGCCGGAACATCGAGTTGCAGATTAGAACCGAGCTTCAGCATTCGTGGGCAACCACCATCGAGGCCGTTGGCCTTTTCCGCGGTGAGGAGCTGAAAAGCCACGTTGGCAGCGAGGAGTGGCTTCGGCTGTTCGCACTGATGTCGGCCGAATTCGCTGAAGCTGAAGGCTGCGCTCTGCCGCCTAGCACTCCCCAGACCGGAAACCGGCGCCAGGAAATTCGGGACCTTTCAAGGGCGCTCGATGCAGTTAAGGTATTGGAGACTGTGACCCACGGCTTCGCCCGCACCGATCTGCCGCTGCTAAACTACCGGCCTACCCACTACCTGTTGAGCTACGACCGGGACGCCAAACGGGTTACGGTCACGCCGTATGACGCCGCCAAGCGTGCGACACTTTCATATGACGAGGCTGAAGCCAGCAATAACAGGACGGACTCCAACAACCAAAATATCGTCCTGGTCGAGGTCGAGAAGATCGACAACCTGCGCCGGGCCTATCCGAACTATTTTGGCGACGTCAACGCCTTTATGGAGCGTCTCAAGGCTGTCGTGCATGGGGCTTCAGCCATCAGCTTCCTACGCAGTCAGCCGCAGCGTCCACGGCCTGATCTAACCCCGGTTGGCGATCCGAGCTGGCTGAGAGGATCGCGGTTTCCCGGCACGAGCCTGAATCTGAATGCGGGGCAGCGCCGGAAGACGACGAAGTGACTCTGACTGGTGCCGACGCAGTCGCGATAGATGCAGACGCGGCGCGGAGGAAGCGAGGAGTTTTGCTCGGTCATATTTTCCGGCTATCGCTTCAGCGTCTGCTTACCTGCGCCTCCTGCTCCAGAGCGGAAAGGCAGCTATCGGCCAATCTGGTCAGCCAAACAGCGTCGGGTTTCCGCCGCGTCCAGCTCCGGATCGGACAGACCGCTTTCCACCAATTGCGGCCATAGCTGGAACTTGACCCAGGCGGCCCCCGCGGCGCTTGAGGCCGCATAGGACGGTTCCCATCAAATGAACCCTGACGGACACCCTCAAGAGTGTCCGGCAACCCTGGATCGTTCACGGGTTGTCGGACGGACTGATTGCCGGACGGGCAGACGGACAACGGTCCCGCTTGGCAAAGCCATCCCGGGCGTTATGCACAGTTCACTGTATGTCTTCGGTCTGGAACATGGGAACAGGTCGGTCCAGTCGCCGGCAGGGCGCAGACGTGCTTCCTGCGCCGTGGGACGCCTGTGCCATCTACTCCGGCACTTTGATGGTGCCGTCCTGGATGCCCTTGGCAACACCTGTGAGCAGCTCGGCGTAGCGGCGCAGGTCCGGCAGGCGCCTGGCGAAGCTGTCCATGCCTTCTGGCCCGGCGGCGTCCAAGAGGGCCTTGAAGTCCGGCAGGCGGTCGGACATCGCGGCGAACAGCGTCATGCCCTCCATGCCAGTAAGGCGCAGATAGCGGACGCGAGTGTCCAGTTCCCGGGCGAGCTGCCGCTGCTTGGCCCGGGTCATCGCATGTGCCCCGGTTCGCGCGTCAGTTCGGGTTGAACAGGCGCAGGATGGTGGCGATCACGACCGCCTCCTCCCGGGACGACGCCGTGCCGAGCAGGTGGTGGCTGGCGCCGTGCCTGGGAATGCCGACGATCCTGTTGCCGGCGGCTTCAACGGTCCGCAAACCGCCGGCCTGGAACGCCGGCAGCGCGTCCTCCTGCAGGCCGAGGCTGAGCCAGCGGTCCCGTGTCATGCCCTCACCCATGTTGATGCTGCACCTTCAAACTCCGCGTCCCTCCTCGGCCGTCGTCTCGACAACCGCACTACGCCCGCCTGGCAGGTGACGATACAGCGTGGATGGCGACACCTTGAGCCGGGCCGCAACTTCCTCGACGGTGATCTCCGGGTCAGTCAGCAGCGCGCGGGCTTCCTTGATGTCGCGTGCCTTGAGTGCCGGCGGCCGGCCGCCGCGGCGGCCCCTGGCCCGCGCCGCGTCCAGGCCCGCACGGGTGCGTTCCTGGATGATCTCGCGCTCGAACTCAGCGATGGCCGAGAAGATGGTGAACAC
>CAXTFS010000437.1:0-2759 GCA_964243395.1 uncultured Acidobacteriaceae bacterium
CGATCGGCTACTTAATTAATTAAGCAGCAAGAGCGAACTGAGGTTCGGCACTTATGATTTTGTGAGCGATTACGGGTGTCCACACCCCGGCATGCCTCTTTGCCGCCTGCAATCCCGTCGAAGCCGTGACGCCCCCATCTGTGGGCCGGCACCAACAATGCGTTGGGCTGGTATCAAAGAACTGATCTCAGTATAGATCGCAAAGGCTTTGAACGTCCCTCTTTACGCATTAGGTCCCGGCACAAAAAAAGGCGGCACGAGCAAGCTCGTGCCGGGAGGCCAGTGACGCAAATCTATCCGGATGGCGTTCGATCCGGGAAGCGGCTCGCTTGGATATGGTTTCCCATACGCAAGCAATGATTAACTGTAGCACGTTACGTTTGGAGCGCAAGCGAGGATTCTTTCGTGCCGTAAATTTTCCGGATTTTGTGCTGCTATGACGTCTGGCGCGCAGCTCTCTTGGCCGCCGCCCAGCCCGGCTTGATCACCTGCCGGCTGCGCCCAAGGGCCAGTGCGTTCCCAGGGACGTCCTCGGTGATGCAGGAGCCGGCCGCGACATAGGCGCCTGCGTCGACGCTGAGTGGAGCCACCAGCGTCGAGTCCGAGCCGACAAACACACCGTCGCCGATGCGGGTGGTGTGCTTGTGCACCCCGTCGTAGTTGCAGGTAATGGCGCCGGCACCGATGTTCACGCCGGTACCGATGACCGCGTCGCCAAGGTAGCTGAGGTGGTTCGCCTTGGAACCGGCTCCCATCTTCACCTTCTTGGTCTCAACGAAGTTGCCGATGTGAGCGCCGGCACCGATGTCGCTGTCTGGACGAAGATGAGCGTAGGGCCCCAGGAGGGCGCCTTCCCCTACAACCGCAGAGTCCAGAATGCAGCCGTTTCTGACCAGAACGTTTGCTCCCAGCGTGCTGTTCTGGATCACCGAGTAGGAGCGGATGCGACACTCCGGGCCGATGCGGGTGGCGCCGAGCAGCTGTACAAAGGGCTCGATGACCGTGTCGGGTCCAACCTCGACTGCGGCGTCGATGACGCAGGTCTCGGGACGAAAGATGGTGACGCCGGCGGCCATCAAACGGCGCGCCGCGTTGAGGCGGAGGACGCCGTCCAGGTGCATCATTTCGGCGATGGTGTTGGCGCCGAGGACCTCGTCAGCCTGCTGGGCGACGACGGCGACGACGCGCTTTCCGACTTCGCGCAGCAGAGCGGCAATGTCGGTGAGGTAAAACTCGCCATGGGCATTGTCGGTCGAGAGCCGGTCGAGTTGCGCGAAGAGCTCCGCGGTGCGGAAGCAGTAGATGCCCGAGTTGATTTCCGGTGCGCTCAACTGTTCGGGACGCAGCGATTTTTGCTCCACGATCCCGGCGACCTCGGGCGAGCCCTCGGCTGTCCGGATCACGCGACCGTAGCCGGTTGGGTCTGGCGGGATCGCGGTCAGGATCGTCATATCGGCGTGCTCGCGAAGATGCGTGGCGCGCAGATCCGCAAGTGTCTCCGGGCGAATCAACGGGACGTCGCCGGAGAGCACAAGGAGGTGCTCGGGCGGGAGCTCGCCGGAGTTCTTGAAGAAGGCTTTAAGCTCCTGGAGCGCGTGCCCGGTGCCGCGCTGCTCAGTCTGCAGAACAAACCGTACGCCGGTACTCCCCACCGCCGCCCGAACCCGTTCAGCCTCATGGCCGATGATGCAGAAGATCTGCCGTACGGGCGCGACCGTCTCCGCAGCCGCGATGACGTGCAGCAGGAGCGCCCGGCCGCCGACCTCGTGCAGCACCTTGGGCCGCCGGGATTTGAGCCGTGTGCCCTTGCCGGCAGCCATGATGGCCACCCCGAACTGTTCCGTATCCATGGCCTGCGTGTCTCCTGTCCTTACGAGCGTGTGGGGTCTGCATCAGCGTTTGTGGGCTCGCCGTGCCCATTCCTGCAGAGCAGGACAACGGCCTCACCATAGCGGTCGAGTTTGTCTGCACCCATTTCGCTGAGCGAGCGCAGCTCGGCAAGGGTTTGTGGCTGTGCGGCGACGACCCTGCGTAGTGCCGTGTCACTGAGAACAAAGAAGGACGGCAGACCGGCTGCTGCGGCTTGTTCACGTCGCCACTCCTTGAGTTTGGCCTCCAGCTGTTGCTGCCCTTGGTTGAAGGGTAGGTCTGCTTCCCGTGCGGCGCTCCTTGCGACGTCGGACTGAGGCTTTGGAACGGGCATGGAACGGACGATTGTCGGGCGCACGGGCGCGAGCCGCGGTTCTAGCTCAGGTCTTGGAGGCCGAGCTTTGGCAATGGTGAGCGGTGTTGGGGGTGGGCTGGACGCCGGCGCAGCATCGCGGCAAAGGGCCAGGATCTCCGTACCGTAGCGGTTCAACTTCTCCTGGCCAATGCCGCGGATCTCGCCCAGTTGGGCCAGGTTCTGCGGCCGCGCGACCGCGAGTGCCTGTAAAACCGAATCATGGAAGATGGTGAACGCAGGAATCCCGGCGGTCCGGGCCCTTTCCAGGCGCCAGGCCTTCAACTCCCCTTCCAGGGTTGCTGTCTCGGGCGACAACAGGGTCCCCGGCGCGGCCGAGCGGTCTTTGCGGTTCGACGGAGCGGGCTTGTGAACGACTCCCTTTGACTTCGCTCCGCCGGCGTTGGTCCCATCGCGCAGCCAGACTGTGGCGAGCGCCTCATCGTCGGGGGAGCGGCCTTCCGAGGTGAGCGAAAGCTTGCGGTAGCTGATGTACCGACCGTCCTCCCCACGAAAGGTGTCGGTGGAGATATGGAGC
>CAXTFS010000438.1:0-2756 GCA_964243395.1 uncultured Acidobacteriaceae bacterium
CTGATGGTGCGAAAGCTTTGTCAAACCATCAATTGATCTTGGATAGACTCTTAGCATCGCGATTCCTTTGTCAGCGGTGATCCTCGAATTATCGCAGATACCTGGGAAAGGTTGTGTCGCGGTAATCTTTCGTAACGTAACAAATCGATGCAACGGTGTCGTCGGCTAAGCCACGCTGACAGCGTATTCTCCTATGACCACGAGCCTTCAGGGGGCAACTGCTTCCCAAGTGGCAGCGTCCCTCGCGGTGGCGTATCGTTTGTCACCACAGAGGAACAATAAATCAGTGCACTCTGTATGTTGCCGATATTCCAAGTAACTACTTCGATATAAATCCTTAAATCATATTAAAGGCATAATAGGCATGATCAAGTATGCTACCAATGGGTGACAGACATAGATTTACTGTGCGATACCCGTTCTTAACAGCGTCCCCAACAAGGAAGACAAGTTGTTCTGCCGCCTTCCTCTATTGCCGCATTGAAGCCGAAGTAGCATCCGCCTGGAAAAGCAACAGATAAGGATGGGTTATTCACGCTCCCGGCCGCCAAGTCGCTGCCAGCCCCTGGTCAGGCATAGACTCGCTCCCGCTTAGCCTCAGGTTCGTCAACCTCCATGTGAACGCGGATGCCTGCCGCAGCCAGCATGTTCACCAACGCATCCAGGCTGAAAAGCGACACCTTGCCCCTCTTCAAGTCCGAAATCCGGGGCTGCGTGACGCCGAACAGCTTGGCCGCTTGAGCCTGCGTCATGCCAATACGGTCAATGTGGCTGGTTAGGACAATCATCATGTCCGACCGCAGCTTCATGTTGCTGGCCTGCGCGGGAGTGTCCTCGATCGCGTCCCAAACGCTGGCAAATCGTTCCTTGGTCATTGCGGCAGTTCCTTGTAGCGGCGGGAGGCAAGCGCGATGTCGGCAGCGCTGGTTCTTTGCGTCTTCTTCTGGAAGCAGTGGAGCACGAAAACCGTCTCCGGCAGCTTGGCGACGTAGATCAGCCGGAACGCCTCAGTTGCCTCTCAAATCCGTATCTCGTATGCGCTGGAGCCCACGGTCGTCATGGCCTTCCAATCCGTAGGATCTAGCCCGAGTTGGACGCGGCTGGGGTGGTGCCCGGCTTCGCTCCTGGCCTCGTTTGGAAACGCTTTCAGATCGGCCAGCGAACTGCCCAAAAACTCAATCGGCTTCCGGCTTCCATCCACCGGTCACATATACAAAATCCAGCATATTAGGCAAGTGAGTATTTGTTGTGACCTCATTCGGCCGCTGCCTTTGCCCGCTACGGTTTCTCTGGCCTTCTGACCCTGCCCCCTGAAATGCCCTCGTTTTGAAGTTAGGGTCCGTCGACAGGAGACGGACAATGAAGCGGTCAAGGTTCACGCAAGAGCAGATTATTGGGGTGTTGAAGGAGCACCAGGCGGGTGCGACGGCGGCCGATCTGTGCCGCAAGCACGGCATCAGCGACGCGACGTTCTACACGTGGCGGTCGAAATTCGGCGGCATGGAGGTGTCGGACGCCCGCAAGCTGAAAGGGCTGGAGGAGGAGAACGCCAAGCTCAAGAAGCTGCTGGCGGAGCAGATGCTGGACGTGGCGACGCTGAAGGAGATGCTAGCAAAAACCTTCTGACGCCCGGCTCGCGGCGGGCGGCTGTGACCTGGGCGATTGAACAGAAGAACTACTCGCAGCGGCGGGCGTGCGGGTTGGTCGGCCTCGAGCCGAAGACCTATCGGTATGTCTCTAAACGACCCGGCGACGGCGAGATCGATCCGTGCCAGGCTGCGCGTGCTGGCCGGTGAGCGACGGCGGTTCGGCTACCGGCGACTGCACATCTTGCTGGGGCGTGATGGTGTCCGACTGAACCACAAGCGCCTGTTCCGGCTCTACCGCGAGGAGAAACTCGGCGTGCGCAAGCGGGGCGGGCGGAAACGAGCATTGGGAACGCGCTCGCCTATGGCGTTGCCGGAGGCAGCGAACCAGCGCTGGTCGCTGGACTTTGTCTCTGACGCGCTGTCCAACGGGCGCCGGTTCCGGGTGTTGGCAGTCGTTGACGACTTCACCCGTGAGTGCCTCGGTCTCGTCGCCGACACATCGTTGTCTGGCTTGCGGGTCGGTCGTGAGCTCGACCGGATCGTCGAGCGGCGCGGCTGCCGTCCGGGGATGATCGTCAGTGACAACGGCACGGAGCTGACGTCGCACGCGATCCTACGCTGGCAGGAGGAGCGTGGGGTGTTGTGGCACTACATCGCGCCGGGCAAGCCGCAGCAGAACGGGTTCGTGGAAAGCTTTAACGGCCGGTTCCGGGATGAATGCCTGAACGAGCACTTGTTCAGCAGCCTGGCCGCGGCACGCCGGATTATCGAAGCATGGAGGGTCGACTACAACACTGAGCGCCCACACACGAGCCTCGACGGGCTCACCCCGGCAGCCTTTGCAACACGCCCCAACCAGGGGCATACGGAGAGCGGACTCTGCTTATGAACGAGGGCACGTTGGGGGCAGGGTCACTTCCTCCATCATGCAGTAGCGGCGCCCAGCCTGCGGTCCTTCGCCTAAGCCCGCTGGTTCACTTATCTTTTGTCCAGGTCGAGCACCAGAATCCAAAGCAAATCACTGAGGTAGCGCCGGAGCGCCGACCGCGGTCAGCAGCCGGGATTCTATCACAGCACTTTCCTGGGTCGCCCCATCTTTGACCTCGGCTTCACACTCTGCTGCTCGGCCCAGGCACGGACAGTGCTGGGCATCCAACGAGGCAGGCC
>CAXTFS010000439.1:0-1089 GCA_964243395.1 uncultured Acidobacteriaceae bacterium
CTCTGGTGGCACAACAGGTCGCCTACACGCTGCTGGTGGACGCTCTTCGGCTGCATCTGACGGATGAGTCACAGCGTAGCCGAGGCTGGCTGCCCGCACTCGCGGACAAGCGCATGCGGGCGGCGCTTTCCTCGATGCACCAGGAGCCTGCACGTGCCTGGACCGTGCAGCAACTTGCCCATACCGTTGGCATGTCAAGGACAGCGTTCGCGCAGACGTTCAAGCGATTTGTAGGGAGCTCGCCGATGGAGTATCTGACGACGTGGCGGATGACGCTGGCTGCGAAGCGGATACAAGACCCGGGCGAATCGATTGCCTCGCTTGCGCCTGTGCTTGGCTATCACTCCGAGAGCGCGTTCAGTGCGGCGTTCAAGCGGCAGTGGGGTCGCTCTCCGCGCGAGTATGTACGCGCCCATCCACTTGAGCCACAGCGGCTCCAGTCGTAGAAGACCTCCGCCTCGCAGGGAGACTTCGGAGAGGTGTCGGTGCCGTGCTTCCTGCCATGGAGCCTCTGACGAGAGCTGGAAATGCTGTAGAGTACGTCAAGACGAGGATGGTTTGACGAGGATTGCTCCAGCCTGCAGCCCTCGACGCTAACTGTTCGCTGCTCTCGTGAGTTGGCAAGAGGTGCTCGATGCCTGATACGCCGCCTGGCAAGTTCGATCCACAAGCGTTTCTGGCTCATGCCGGTCTAGGCCGTAAGATCCTCCACCTCAAGGGGAAAGACGCGTTCTTCACCCAGGGACAGCCAGCAGACGCGGTCTTTTTCATCCAGCGAGGCCGCGCCAAACTGACCGTCGTCTCTCAGGCTGGAAAGGAAGCAACGATCACTCTGCTTTCGAGCGGCGACTTCGTGGGAGAAGAAGCCGTCGGGGCGATAGCGGGACTTCGCCTGGCGACGGCGACGGCCATCTCCGTCTGCACGGTGCTCAAGATTCAGAGAGACGCAATGCTTCGTGTCATGCACGAGGAGCATCTCTTCTCCGATCTCTTTCTGGCGTTTCTGCTGGGCCGGAGCATGCGTACCCAGGCCGACCTGGTGGACCAGCTCTTCAACTCCAGTGAGAAACGGCTCGCCAGGATCCTTCT
>CAXTFS010000439.1:1099-2741 GCA_964243395.1 uncultured Acidobacteriaceae bacterium
GGGAAGCCGGGGGAGCCGAAGATGCTTCTGCCGAAGATCTCGCAGGAGACGCTCGCCGATATGATCGGAACGACTCGCTCGCGGGTGAGCTTCTTCATGAATCGCTTCAGGAAGATGGGATTCCTCGAATATAACGGGCGTATCCACGTCCACAAGTCACTGCTGAACGTGGTGCTTCACGACAAGCTGCTGGACGTGAACTCCCAGAAGGCGCCGCTGCTGGCTGCGCCCGAGGCTGGGTCAAGATCCGGAAGACGCATTAAGACGGCCATGGCCGAGATCGAGAAGCCCGTGCGCGTCGTGAGTGAACCTGGACAAAGCTCCTGACTTACCGGGTTTGTCGAACGTAGGCCACGCGCCAGACCGTTCGTGAGGCGTCATCAACTACCAGCAACGAACCGTCGTTCATCACACTGACCCCCACCGGTCGGCCCCATACCTGGCCATCCTGCGTGACAAAGCCGGTAAGAAAATCCTCGTAGGCGCCGGTGGCTTTGCCGTTTCGCATGGGCACACGTATGACCTCGTACCCACCACGCCGCGCCCGGTTCCACGATCCGTGCTCCGCGGCAAAGGCGTCGTTGTTGAACTCCGCAGGGAACGCGGTCGTGGCTGCCGGCCTGGGTGTGTAGAACGCCATCTGCAGCGACGCCATGTGCGGTTGCACGAGCACATCGGGCGTAAGCACCGTGGCCGCGATATCCCGATGCTCACATGCACTTGCCTGCTCCGGTGTAAGCGGCTCCTGCAGGTTCTTGTCTGGCCCCGTCCCGTTCGCGCACGGCAGCGGCAGACGCGGGTCGCGATGCGCGCCGATGTAGTACCAGGGCCAGCCGTAGAAGCCGTCTTCCTTCACTGAGGTGATGTAGTCCGGAACCAGGTTGTTGCCCAGGTTGTCGCGCTCGTTGGTGGAGCACCAGAGCTCGCCATTGACGGGGTTGATCGCCTCGCCGACGCAGTTACGTATTCCGGAGGCGTACACCTTCTCGAACTTGCCGTCGGGTGTGAACTCGAGGACATCGGCGCGATGGAACTCGATGGGATGATCATCGGCGTTGTCGGCGTTTGAGGCGGATCCGACCGAGATGAACATGTGCCTGCCATCGCGGGTAAATACCACATCACGGCTCCAGTGACCGCCGCCGCGCAGCTGCGCATAGCCTGGCAGGTCGGAGACTACCGTCTCCGGGGCGCCCGCAGCCACCAGGTCTCCGGCATGGTAGGGGTAGCGGATGACGGTGAAGGTGTTGGCCACGTAGACCCACTTCGGATTTTCCGCCGGATAGAAGTTGATGCCGAACGGATGGCTCAGACCTGTGGAGTACTTCGAGACGATCTGCGCGTGACCATCCGGCCTGAGCCCACGCAACACAAAGATGCTGCCCGCGAACGAGTCCGACAGGAAGACGTCACCGTTTGGCGCCGTACGGATCAGCCTTGGCTGCTGGAAGGTTCCCCTGGGCGGCGCGTCGCCGAGCCGCTCCGAGAAGTGGCCATCCGGCGCCGGCGTGGGCCCACCGTCTCCGCCAGCGTAAAGAGTCACTTTGAAGCCGGCCGGCGCAAGCGGCAGCATGCCGTCCGGCCGTGCAACCACCTTGGCTCCGTTGTCCACGGCCTCAGACGGATTGGGTGTGGGCAGATC
>CAXTFS010000440.1:0-2738 GCA_964243395.1 uncultured Acidobacteriaceae bacterium
GACCTGGGCTCCGCCGGCCGCTGCCTGTAAGGCAGTTGCGAGGCCAATTCCACTGGACGCCCCGGTAACGACAATTGTTTGTTCGGATAACGGTTTCAAAGTGATCTTCATGCCTCCATAAGAAGCACCGGAGGTGGAAAAGGCTGTGTCTATGGTCGGCAACTCCGTCGAGAACCGAAGTGCTGCCGTGCTGGAATGTCTGCTCTTTTACCTGCTATGGCACGCAGATGATTAAACTGATCGTGAGAGTGCGTCATGGTCAATAATTCACGCAGTTCGATCAGCTGGAAGCTTCCAACAACTAGCTCGCCCTCTCCGCAATTCGTATCGAGACCTCATCTATCAACCAATAGCCTGCTGAAAGGGAGGCTTGGTAGATCTCGACATCATCGAACGGAGCCCCGGTAGACCCCAGGCAGATTAGGTGAGTCAGGCATGGTTGGCGTGCAGCCCTAGCTTTGTTTCAAAGAGTCAATCTGCATAGTCTACGTCAGGCGTAGTCAATACCAGTCGTGTGGATGAGTGACCCACTTCCCGGGGGTGCACTCATCCATTGACCGATTCATCGCTTGAATTAAGGTATGCCAATAGCCAGCAGCTGGCATTCGGTATTTTTCATTCCAGTGTATTCATTACTTGAAAGAGGCGGAGAGACGGCTTGCAGCGTACATCTCGGCTTCTTTTGCCTTGTCGACAACCGAACCCATCCCGAAGAACTCGTGCGTCGTTCCGGGGTAGAGCTTGTACTCCACCTGCACACCCGCTTGCTTCAGTTTATCGTTGTAGGCTTTCCCGTCGCTCTGCAGCGGGTCGATCTCCGCGGCAATGATGGTGGTTGAGGGCAAGCCCTTGACTTGAGCATTGATCGGCGAGACGCGTGGGTCTTTCGCCTGTGACATGTCTGGAACATACTTGCTGTAGAACCACGGCAATGCCGGCGTACCAAGCGGGACCGCATTTTGGTATGCGATGTCGGAAGGCTGGCTGGTATTGCTGCTGGTCACCGGATATACGAGCAACTCGTGAGTGGGCATCTGCAGTCCCTGGTCCCGTGCGGCGAGCGCGACTTCGGTAGCGAGATTGCCACCCGCGCTTTCGCCGGCAACAGCGACCTTGGCCGGGTTGCCACCGAAGCTTGCGGCATTAGCAAGAACCCACTTATACGCGGCGATCGCGTCGTTATAAGCGGCCGGAAACGGCGCCTCGGGGGATTTGCGGTACTCGACCGAGACGAAAGTCGCTTGAACGTAGTTCGCCAGGGCGCGTGGGCTGGCGTCGTAGGTGTCGATCGTGGCGATTACGAAGCCGCCACCGTGAAAGTACAAAACGACAGGGAAAGGACCGGGACCGGCCGGCGTATAGATGCGGATCGGGATCATGTTGCCATCAGGTCCGGGAATGGTCATGCCATCGGTGATTTTTCCGACCGGCATCGGAGCTTTATTCTCCGGCTTGCCGCTCTTGCGCGCGACCACCTTTGCAGCGTCGCCTGCGGAGAGTTGCTGGCGAGCGTCCTGCGCATTGAGCTGATAGATGGGCGTACCCATTCCTGCTTTGATCGTGTCGATCACAACCGCCATCTGGGGATCCAGCTTCGCGGAAATCTGAGCGTCGGGCAAGGGTGTCTTTGGAATGCTTTGTGCCGGCAGAGTGGCAGCTGCAAAAGATGCTGAAGCAAGAACAGCTGTGCACCCCGCAAAGCGGCGAAAGGACGTGCAAGAAATCATTTTGAATCCTCGAAATGGTTGGTTAGTGGTATAGTTCCGTCCGGCAGGAGGCAGCTCGGAAGCGATACGTTTCCTCGCCGGTTGCCGTCAGTAATGCCCGTCATCTAGAGAACTTAAGAAGCTCTTGGACCAGTGCCTTCGGGTTTTCTTCTGCGATCCAATGGCCTGCGTCTGGGATGCCAGTCACGGTCACATGCTTCGCCACTTCTGCGAGCATCGCCTTCGCAATCGGCAAGAAGAAGCTCGAAGTTCCTCCCAGTGCGAGCACCGGCATGGTCAGACGGCCGTTCTTCTTGAGTGCGGCTTTGTTGTCCTTCGCGTCCTGATCGAAAGCCCGGTATACCTCAAAGCCAGCCCGCATGGCTCCGGCGGCTGAGTAGTGCGAGGCATAGAGGTCAAGGTCCGCTTCCGTGATCGCGTCCTGATCAAAGGCCAGGCGCTCATAGAAGTGCTGCAGGTAGAGCCGTTCACGCCCCGCCGTAAGAGACTCCGCCAAGTTATTCTGCGCGTTGTGGAAGAAGAAGTGCCACATCGTAGCGTTGTTGAGTGTGGTCGAAGCAACTGTCGCATCGTAGGCGAGTGTTCCTGGTAGAGGCGCTTCCATCAGCACCAGCTTGCCTACGGCTTTGGGGTACTCGCTTGCGAAGGCGTAAGCCACCATCATGCCGATGTCATGCCCAACGAGTGTGATCGACCCGGTGATGCCGAGGTGCTCGCGTAGCAGCTTGTAGATGTCGCTGGCCATCGTGCGCTTGTCGTACCCGGTTGCCGGTTTGGACGATCCGCCCGCACCGCGATAATCCGGTGCAATGACCCGCCAACCAGCCCGCACCAAAGGCGTCAGCACATGGCGCCACTCCCACCAGGTTTGGGGATAACCGTGAAGCAGCACCATCGTGCGATCCCCGGCACCTGTCTCTACATAGTGGATCCGAACACCCGGCTCTAACTCTGCAATCCCATGCTTTGCTGGCGACATACAGTACTGATTCATTGAGGCTCCTGAGGTAC
>CAXTFS010000441.1:0-1804 GCA_964243395.1 uncultured Acidobacteriaceae bacterium
CTCGAACTCAGCCGCGTCAACGATGGCGCCTTCATGGCTCCAGGGTAAGCGAAGAAATGGCGAAACGGAAGGCGCCGTCTTGCGACTCCATCCGCTCAGCTGGGTTTCAGCGCCTGCACCGCGGCCTCCAGTTGTCGCGTGATCTCCTCCGGCGGGACATCCTCCGCGAAGTGCATCGGCCGGCCTACGTGCACCCCGAGCTTGCCGGAGCGAAACCAGCGTCCTCCCCTGACCCGGCCCATGCCCTGCAGCGCAATCGGCAACACAGGAACCGCGGAGGCCTGCACCAGCAGTCCGATGCCCGCGCGGAACGGCTGCAGCTCGCCCGTACGGCCGCGCTGTCCTTCCGGAAAGACCAGCACAGAGTACCCGCGATCCAGCGCCTCGCCCGCATGGGCAAAGCTCTGCCGGAAGCCACTGGACCGGGGCAGTGGAAACACGTTGAACAAGGCAAGTACCAGCCAATAAGCTGGCCTCGCCAGCAGGTTTCTCAGCCAGCCGCCCTGCCCTCGGCCATGCCGCAGTTCACGCAAAACTTCGGCCGACATGGCCACGGCAAGATGCCGTCGCATGGACCCTGGAAGGGCCGATAGCAGAAGCGGCACATCGTAGGTGTTGACGTGATTCGCGATAACAAGCACAGGACCGAGGGCGTCAAGCGGCATCTCGTACTGCACGTTCGGACGACCAAGAACTCGGACGAGCGGGATCGCAATCAGCTCAAGAAAACAGCTACGCAACCCTTGCACCAGCGGGCTCCAGGGCCAATGCCCGTAGCGCACCCTCTCGTTCGGGCCGTTACCATTGACGCTCGCCGGCTTGCCGGTTTCCCTCAGAGATTCGGTGCCGCTGGGGCCAGTTTGGAAGTCCCTTCGGGTGCCCAGCAAAGCGCGTAGCTGGCCAAGCGTCTCGAGAGTCTCCATTGCACGATCGTCGAGTTCGACGCCGAAACGCGCTTGGAGGGCGGATTGCAGCTGCACGCGCCCCAGGCTGTCCAGACGGAGGTCCTCGCTAAGTCGCTGGCGGTCATCGTCCTCCACGACGGGCTCGCGCGTGATCTCGGCGATCAGGGCACGCAGAGCATCAGCCGGCTTCGTGAGTCGGCCCGCATCCCGCCCCGTTGCGATCTCTGCACATGCCCAGGCCGCGATTGTGCGTCGCAGCAGCTTGCCTGTGGCGGTATATGGGAAAGACGGTTCCGGCCAACGCAGCGCACGGCGGATCTGCTGAAACTCGGCAAGCTGCCTGTTTGCACCCTGGGTGAGGTCCTGCAGCGAAGCTGCGCTCTCGCCTGTAAGGATTACCGCGACCGGCTCCGGCCCCAGCGGACCGTCGCAGGCGACCACGGCGCAGGCACGCACTCCCGGTTGCGCGAGCAGCGCCGCTTCCAGGTCCTGGGGGTGGATGTTCAGCCCGGCCGCCGTCACGATGACGTCTCCCTTGCGGCCAAGGAAGCGCAGCTCTCCCGTCGCATCCTGGGCGGCAAGATCCCCGGTCGCGAGCCAATCATCGGTTCGCGCACGAAAGCTTCCGCCCTGCCAGGTGCCGGCCGCGAGCATGTCGCCGCGCACCAGGATTTCGCCTTCCGCGCTGAGTCGAACCTCACGCCCGGGCAGCGCCTTGCCCAACGTGCCCCTACCCACCCGAAACGGGTGATTCAGCGTGACCAGAGCCGCCGTTTCCGTCAGGCCATAGCCCTGAATCAACGCCAGCCCAAGGCCGTTCCAGAAGCTTTCCAGATCCGGGGGCAGCGTGGCCCCGCCACAAATGACGGCCCAGAACTTTAAGCCCAGGGCGCGATGGA
>CAXTFS010000441.1:1814-2251 GCA_964243395.1 uncultured Acidobacteriaceae bacterium
CACGCCGAAAACGCCACCACCGTTTCCACGCACGGATGCCCTGACCGTGGAGGAGCTGCGGTGCGAGCTCTGGAAAGCGCGAGAGAAGATGGCTCCGCAGCAACTCCAACACCCGCGGCACCGCAACCAGCACGGAGATGCGCTCACGCTTGATCAGCGCAATCAGCCGGCCTGGGTCGGCACCACGCGGCAGGTGCAGCTCAGCTCCCAGCAGGGGCGGGATCCAGAGGCCCATGAACTGCCCAAACACATGGCTGAACGGCAGCGTGTGCAGGAATCGTAAGGGATGGAACGGCCGCTCCAGCCGGCGGTGCTTTCGGATCTCGGCTTCGATTGGGCCGAGGCTGGCGAGCACATTGCGATGCGTGTGCACCACGCCCTTCGGATCGGAGGTCGTTCCGGAGGTAAAGACGATTTGGAGGGGAGCATCCGCGCTG
>CAXTFS010000441.1:2261-2715 GCA_964243395.1 uncultured Acidobacteriaceae bacterium
GAAGGGGCATCCCCCCTGCCCCCCCGGTCCCCCGCAAAGTTCGGCTGGGGCGGAAGCGCACCCGCAAGAGTCTCCAGAGCGAGATACGGCAAGTCGGTCCGAAGACTTTCCAGTAACGCGCGGTCGCCAACAACCAACCGTGGCGTGACCTCCGCAATCACTCTGTCGGCGAATGCCGCTGCGCCGGTTGCATCCAGCGGAACGGCCAAAACGCCTCGCAACAGACAACCGAAGTACGCGGCGATCCACTCCGAGCCGTTCTCTCCCCAGAGCACCACCCGGTCGCCCGGACCGATCTTCCGGCGCATCAGTTCAGCAGCAAAACGGCCCGCCACTTCCGCAAGGGCGCCATAGCTGACCCGGAAGGCACGATTGCCGCGGTGCAGCACCAGGGCGGTCTCTGCGCCCAGTCCCCGCCAATCTTCCACCAGACTTGCGAGATGCGGGCGCACAG
>CAXTFS010000442.1:0-2714 GCA_964243395.1 uncultured Acidobacteriaceae bacterium
GGTGAAGGTGCTGCATGACGCGTTTACGATCCAGTCCGGCATTATGACCACGATCCACAGCTACACCAACGACCAGGTGGTGCTGGACGCGCCACATAAGGACCTCCGCCGTGGGCGTGCCGCGGCCCTTTCGATGATTCCCAGCTCTACCGGCGCCGCCAAGGCCCTGAAGCTGGTCATCCCGGAGATGGACGGCAAGCTGGACGGCTTTGCGATCCGCGTGCCGACGCCGAATGTATCGGTCGTCGACCTCACCTTTGTGGCCGAGAAATCCATCGACGTAAAGAGCATCAATGCCGCGTTGAAGGCAGCCAGCGAGGGTCCGCTAAAGGGCATCCTCGGGTACACCGAGCAGGAACTGGTCAGCTCCGACTTCAAAGGTAATCCGCTCTCGTCGATCGTCGACTCCAAGCTGACCAAGACGGTCGGGCAGACCGGCAAGGTCATCAGCTGGTACGACAACGAATGGGGCTACTCCAGCCGGGTGAAGGACCTGATCCTGTTCCTGACCGCAAAGGGCCTGTAAGCGGCATCCCACGGCAGTTCACAAGAGGCAGTGGGCCGAACCCTTCGGGGCTCGGCTCATTATTTTGGCCCGACCGTTACTTTCTAGTACCAGGAAGTGTGGGCGGCATGGTACGTTTGTGCGATTCACAATTGGTCTAAGCTGTAGCGTTACGCAACACCCAATCCTGTGCTTTGCCCGAGGTGCTGTTTTGAAAACTTTTGTGTCCGCTCTTGCGATTACCGCTCTTGTCAGCTTTCTTCCCTCTGCCCATGCGTCCAGCCTGAAGGGCAGCACGGTCACCGGCGTCCTCTATCTTGACGGGGATACGTCGACCAACTACTTCGCCACGGCCTCGGCTGATGGAACGGACACGGCGATTGTCGGCCCCGGACCGGAGTTCACGACCTTTGTGTTCAACTTTTTCAGCCCCAGCTGCACCTATACCGCCAATCTCAGCGCGGCGAAGATCGCCATCTCCGACGTCTGCTCGGCGGCCATCATTTCGGAGGTCGCGACGCCAGACGTGGTCAAGAACGAACATGACCCGTTCCAGCTGATCCTCACCGACCCCGCCTTTGTGGGCAATTCGATCAGCATCCTGACGGACAACCTCGGCCTCGGACTCCCTACGGTGTCCGGCGATTCGCTCACCTTTGATTTCGCCGGCGGCTTTCCTGACGGAAACAAGAGCACCTATGCGGTCAGCACGGCCGTGACGCCGGAGCCTGCCTCTTGGCAGCTGCTCGCCCTGGGAGCCGCTGGCCTGCTGGGTATGGCCGCCTACTCCCGTCGCGAACAGGCGGGCATCGCGGGTCTCAATAGCTAACGCTCCACCTGAAGGAAAGGGCGGCGCTCCCGCGAGCGCCGCCCCTTCTTTTTGCCGCCTTGGCGCCGCGTGAAGAACGCCGCCGCGGCGCAGCCGTCAGCGCCGCGTGGCTCAGGTATGCTCAGAGCCGATGCCAAAGCTCTCCATCCGCGACCTCGACCTGGCGCACAAGCGCGTTCTGATCCGTGTAGATTTCAACGTGCCGCTCCGTGACGGTCTGATCACCGACGACACGCGCATTCGCGAGACGCTGCCGACCATTGAGTACGCGCTACGGGCGAAGGCCAAGGTGATCCTCGCGGCCCATCTTGGCCGGCCGAACGGTACACCTACAGCGGCCCTGAGTCTGCGGCCTATCGTGACGCGGCTGCGCGAGCTTCTGGATCACGTGCTGGGGCCGGACGAGAATGTTGCCTTTGCGCCGGACTGTGTTGGTGAGATCGCGGAAGAGCTGGCCGACAACCTGGAGTCCGGGCAGACGCTGCTCCTGGAAAACCTGCGTTTCCACGCGGGCGAAGAGAAGAACGACCGCAAGTTCGCCGAGGGGCTTGCCGACCTCTGCGATATCTATGTCAACGATGCGTTCGGCGCCGCCCACCGAGCCCATGCGTCTACCGATGGCGTGCCACGGATCGTGCGTGCCCGGGGGGGCGAGGCGGCTGCCGGCCTGCTGATGGAGAAGGAGTTGGAGTACCTCGGGAAGGCCATTTCGGATCCCGCCCGGCCCTTTGTGGCCATCATTGGAGGGGCGAAGGTCTCGGACAAGATCGAGGTGATCAACGCGCTGCTCGACAAGGTGGATGCGCTGCTGATCGGTGGCGCGATGGCGTATACGTTCCTGAACGCCCGGGGCCAGACCACCGGCAAGAGCCTGGTGGAAGCGGACAAGATCGAGGTCGCGAAGGCGGCACTGGATAAGGCCGCAGAGCGCACGGTGCGTTTTCTGCTGCCGGTCGACCACGTGCTGGCGGACCGTTTTGCCGCCGACGCTCGCACGGAAGTGTTTGCGGGCGAGGGTGCGTTTCCGGCAGACAGGATGGCGCTGGATATTGGGCCGGAGACCATTGCGCTGTTCGCTGCCGAGATCGCCAAAGCGGCCACGGTGGTGTGGAACGGCCCGATGGGGGTTGCGGAACTTGCGCCCTTTGCGGAGGGAACCAACGCCGTCGCGGCTGCGCTTGCGGAGAATGCCCATGCGGTGACCGTGGTGGGCGGCGGCGATTCAGTCGCGGCGATCCGCAACTCGGGCTTCGCCGGCAAGGTCACGCACATTTCTACCGGAGGCGGGGCGAGCCTGGAGTTTCTGGAAGGCAAGAACCTGCCCGGAGTGGATGCGCTGTCTGACAAGCCGTAGGCGCGAGCTTCCACCCTGCGTGTCGG
>CAXTFS010000443.1:0-2711 GCA_964243395.1 uncultured Acidobacteriaceae bacterium
GTAAATCCCAGCAGCACGCCGAGCGTCTGCAGCCGTCGCACCCGTTCCGCCGTGGCATTGGCGCTCAGGTGCGCGACCTTTGCCAGCTCGCGAAAGCTGATCCGCCCGTCCACGCTGAGGGCACTGAGAATAGCGCGGTCAGAATCGTCCAGAACGACATTTTTCTCTGTCGGTGCAGGCGTGGATTGAAGCAGACGGGAGAAACGCACAAAGCCGGACATACAGCAGCATTATGCGCGCTCAAGCGCCATGTTCGGATGATATTGTCACCTCGATTGGTTCGAGGGCTTGGAAATGACCTGTCTGCGCAGCACGATATTCCGCCTGGCTCTATCAACATCTGTACTCATCTCCGGCGGCCAGGCCCTCGCCCAGGTCGCCGTACCCGACACACCCGCGGGTCACACCCTGCAGGCGTGGCTCAGCGCGTTTAACAGTGGTGATCCAAAGCAGCTCGGCAACTATGTCAAGACGATTGATCCATCCGAAAACGTCGATGGCATGCTGGCGTTTCACAACGGCACTGGCGGCTTCAACCTGCTCTCGGTCGTCAGCAGCGAACCCCTGCACATCAGCTTTCGCCTGCAGGAAAAGAACAGCGCCACCAATGCGTTCGGCAATCTATTCGTTAAGGACGGCCAGCCGCCCACCGTGAGCACCTTCGCCATGCGCCCGCTGCCGCCCGGCGTCGTGCCCTTGGCGATCAAGCTTGATGCGGCCATGCGGGAGCGCGTCATCGGCGACGTCGACACCGCACTGCGTGAGTATTACGTGCATCCCACGGTCGCGCAGGGCATGATCGACGCGCTCGCCACCCACCAGCGGGCGGGCGACTACAACACCATCACCGATGGCGATCTCTTCGCCACCCGCCTGCAAGCCGACATGCGTGCGGTCAGCCACGATGGCCACTTGCACATGGAATTCAGCCCCTACAATCGCCCAAACGAAGAAGGTCCCAGTCCCGCGGAGCGCGAGCGGTTCCAGCAGGCGATGCTGCATGACAACTGCGCCTTCGACAAAGCGGAGATCCTCCCAGGCAACATCGGCTATCTCAAGTTCAACGCCTTTCAACCAGTCGATTTCTGCAAGCCCACCGTGATCGCGGCCATGGGCTTTGTCGCGCATGCGGACGCGCTCATCGTAGACCTGCGCGAGAACGGCGGTGGCGATCCGGCCATGGTCAGCTTCATCGCGAGCTATCTCTTCAGCAAGCCGACCCACCTCAACGATCTCTACAACCGGCACGAAAACCACACGCAGGAATACTGGACCGCGGCGGACGTTCCTGGGACCCGCCTCGACAAGCAGCCGGTCTACGTGCTGACCTCGCACGGCACCTTCTCCGGCGCCGAGGAGTTCAGCTACGACATGAAGACCCAAAAGCGGGCCACGATCGTCGGCGAGACCACCGGCGGTGGCGCCCATCCTGTCAGCGGCCACCTGATCGCGGAGTACTTCGATCTTGGCGTGCCCTTCGCTGACGCCATCAACCCGATTACGAAGACCAGTTGGGAAGGCACGGGCGTGGAGCCGGACGTTAAAGTACCAGCGTCAGAAGCTCTCGCCACGGCAGAGAAACTGGCCGAAAGGAAGCTGCATCGGCAATAGACAGCTACGGCCAAAGCCCGTCCACGCCGGGCTAAAAGTTGAAGAACTCCTCACGGAGCGCCGACTCGTAGTTCTTTTTCGCGCCCGCTGCGGCTTTGCCGGCCGCGTCCTGCTTGCCGCAGGCCAGTTCCCATTGATCCAGCTGCGCTTCGTTGTGGTTGGTTGAGGCAAGGGCCTCTTCGTCGCGGATCGCTGCTACCCACGCATCCACCGCTGCCTTGTACTGCGCCTGCATTGCGTCGAGCTCCGCCGTGCTGATCGCCATCGTGAAAACCTCCGGGACATGACTGTAGGTGCCTCGTGTGAATGGCGGATGTACAGAAGCCCGCACGGGGAGCGAACCGCGGAAAGGGCGCAGGCATCACAGTGAGGGAACGCAGGACCCTACGGGAAGCAGCATGACTGGGTATCTGCAGGAGGAAAATCATGGCAGAAAAACATCCGGTACGTGGAGTGCTTGCCGGCATCGCGGGCGGTCTCGTCGCGGCGTGGGTGATGAACCAGTGGAGCGCCGGTCCAGGCGCCGCCCTCTCCAAGCAGCTGGAAACCCCTGAGGAGCAGCAGCAGATGGCCTCTGGTGGTGATGACGACGCAACCATCAAGACCGCCGTGGCCATCGCCTCTGAAGGCGGCACGCAGCTTACCGAGGACGAGAAGAAGATCGCGGGTCCGGTCGTCCACTACACCTACGCGGCGCTCGCCGGTGGCCTGTACGGCGGTCTCGCCGAGTACTCCTCGATCGTGCGTTCAGGCTTCGGCACCACCTACGCGACAGCCCTCTTCGTCGGTGGCGATCTGGTCGCGGTACCCGCGCTGCACCTCTCCAAGCCCCTCGCAGAGTACCCCGCCGCCTCCTACGCAGGCCCCTTCAGTGCCCACATCGTCTACGGCCTCACAACAGAGCTGATGCGCAGGCTGGTGCGCTCGGTGTTGTAAGCGAGTTCTCCGTGGGGTGAGTTGTCGGTTCTCGGTTGGAGCCAGCGGTTGCGAGTTGCAGGTGCTGTGTGCGAGCTTCGGTTGCAGCCGGTGAAGGGCAGAGCTGAACTAAAAGCCAGAAGTTAAGAGCCAGGAGCTACGAGCCAGGAGCTACGAGCCAGGAG
>CAXTFS010000444.1:0-2700 GCA_964243395.1 uncultured Acidobacteriaceae bacterium
CTGATGAAGAGTTAGAGTGGGAAAGCCTTGAGAAGAGCAAGGATGCCGGCAAAGAGAAGGAAGTCGAGGGTGTTTTTGCCAAGGCGTGGAAGACGCACACCACCGATGTCCCTACCTTTAAGGATGCTAAGGACCCCGGCTTTGGCCTGCTGACCCCAGGTGCGATCACGTCGGATGGTGCAATCTCCGCCATCCTGCCCGGCAATCAGCAGACAGCGGTCAAAGGAGATTCCATCCTCCATATCATCGGGAAGCGGAGTGAGCGCGTCGACGAGGACGAGTCGATCGAAATCCTGGGCACGCAATCGCACAAGATTCACAAGAGCGCCCAATTGGCTTATTTGGATGCGCGCCTGCTCGCGATTGAAAGCTTGGATATACAGCGGGTTAAAGGTGGACGCGATATCGTCGTTAGGGGAGAGACGAGTGAGCTCTACCTGGCCAAGCGCGAAGTCTCAGCACCGTCCTCGTTTGAGTGGAAGCATGCTGAACACACTTACATCGATGACAAGCTCGAGACGACGCGCTTGGCCAAGGAATTTACCTTTCTGGAGATGGGACTCACGGTGATCGACCTTTCGCTCAAGGGCATATCGCCGCTGGGGGACAAGAGCATCGCGGAAAGACTCTTCCCGGAGGCTGAAGAAGAGGGGGGTGCGGTCGAAGGGGCAGAGGTGCTTGAGGGTGGCGAGGCGCTCGCCGAAGGGGGCGAAGGGCTGGCCGTTGCAGGCGAGGCCGTGGAGGGGATGGTAGCCGTGGGCGAGGTGGCCGAAGGAGCGGCAGCGGCAGTAGCGGTCGTGGCTGCGGCGCCGGAGATTCTGGCCGTTGCGGCTGTTGTTGGGGTTGTGGCGGTGGGCGCGTGGGGGATCCACAAACTCTTTGGGAGCAGCTCGTCGGATAGCTCTTCCAGCGCACCCGCGGACAGTGGTCTTCAGGGTGTTGGCGGCGGTGCCTCCGGCGGCGGCGGGGCGAGCGGAGCTACTAACGGATGACGACGACACAACCCACCGACACCGGGAGCGAAAAGGCAGAACCGGCGAAGCGGCGCAATCGGCTCTCCGCTGAGCGTAACGTAAGCCCCTGGGTGGCGGCGCCGCAGGATCGGGCCGGTTGTTTTTTCTTTTGGTTGCCGGTCACGGGCTTCCCGCTGATGCTGCATGAGAAGAAGTGGCTGGAAGACTTCATGGCGCGCTTCGAACTGGCGTTGCAACGCAGCCGCGGCCTGCGCGGAGAGATCTTCCTCGAGCACGGACTGCTAAGCCAGGGTCTGCGGCCCACGCTCGTACGCCACCTGGAAGCGCAGCCCAGATCGCTTGGCCTCGGGCGTTCTTCGGACAACGATCCAGCTGCCGCGCTCTCGGAAGAGCGTTTGAACGAGGTTGTGAAGGACAACCGGCCTGTCGCGCAGGAAGATCTTTCGGGCAGGATGCTGCTCTGGTTCCCGCGGAAGCAAGCCAAGCTGCAGCGTGAGCTCTTTCTGGGCGACGGATGCATGCTGACGATTTTCCTTCCTCAGGATCCGAAGACCGTGCCGCCCAAGATGCACTTCACGCCAGCCCTGCGAGCCTCTCATCCCGCGTTCCAGCGTATGGATGTGGATGCCATGGTTGAAGGCACGTTTGCGTTGCAGGACTCGTTTTTACCGCGCAGCAAAAAGCTGCTGGGCAAGGGCCTGGAGGTTCGTCCGGAGTTCTCCGCGATTCAGTTCATTCTGCCCTGCCTGGAGGCGGAGAACATCTTCGCCGCGAGTGAGGAGCTGCGCGGACGCTGGTTCCAGCTGCTCGAAGTTTATGTACGCGAGAGCCGCAAGGATAAGGGCGTTTTGCTCGCGTTTCAGTCGGAGGACTACCTTGCCGTGCTGGCCGGCGTCGTCGACGCCATGCGTGCCGAAGGGCTCACCTTCGAGCAGAGGAGGGGACGTTGACGCAGGCGCGAAAAGAAGCAGGGGAGTGGGAAACCATGTTGCTTCCGGTGCAGCAGTTCCCCGCTTCAAAGGAGCAGACTCAGGCCCTACAAGCAATGCTGTCGGCCTTCGCGGAGACGCTCCTCGCCGATCCGGCGCAGCATCACGAGGTCTTGTTGCAGACCTGGAAGCTGAATGAGCAGAGCGGCTCCGGCGTGCTGGGCCAACACATGAAAGCCTGGGCGCCGGAGATTGGTCTCGGGATCTGGCCCGACCGCAAGCCCCCGCACGGTTGGACGGAGGATGGCTTCATGGACGCGGTGGCGGCAAAATTCCGTTCGGCTGAGCCGGAGATGCCAACCTGCCGTCTGCTCCGCTTGGCCGGTACGCCTGCTGCCCGGCTAGATGCTTCGCAAAAGATGCGCGGCTTCGGTACGACCATCGACCTGTTTGGCCGCCAGGAGTACCCGCAGCTGGAGCAGCGCGCACGCAAGCTCTACCTGCCCCGGATCAAGGAAGCCAGATTCCACCACGAACCGTTCTATTTGCCGCTACTCGACCGGCAGAGCCTGCAGGCAGCCGCAACGCCGGCGCGGCTCTCCGAGTGGCTGTGCGGCGTGGACGTGTATGTGCGGGAAAGCCCGGAGGACGGCGGCATCCTGATCGTTTCGCGCCTGCCCTTACTTCCCATCGTCGAAGCGATGCAAAGAAAGATGCAAGCGAACGCCTCGCGCTAAGTCAAAGAGCCTCCTGCGGCGAGATCATGAGCCGAAAGTAGGTCCATATCAGTACAGCTC
>CAXTFS010000445.1:0-2695 GCA_964243395.1 uncultured Acidobacteriaceae bacterium
CTCGTATTGGACCTTGCTATTCATGCCTGGATGTAGACCTCGAACTCTCTTTGCGCGGGCTCAAGCAGCCGCGGCGACAGGATCGGCTGACCGTCGGGATGTTCCAGTTGGGACCCATGCGCGGCGATCGCGTGCAGCTTGGCGGCGCGTTCGCCCTGCGTCAGGGGCAGCGTCCGCAAGGGCAGGCCCTGCAGCAAAGCGGGCGTGCCGCGATGCCAGGTCCAGAAGAAGTAGAACGTCAGCATGCAGGACGTGGCCTTGGCGGCGCGAATGGCTGCACGACCGGCGGCTTCGTGGTCAGGATGGAAGTCGAACTGCCACGGCGCGACCAGATGGGTGCCGGGTTGCAGGACCTTCGCCAGCTCAGCGACCAGCTGGTCTTCATACTCGCCGACCTTGCGGTCCGGGATGCACAACCGCCGGGTGTTCTCAGCGGCCACGCCCAGCCGGGCCAGTGCTTCGTTCTGCTCCGGGATGCGGATGCGGTCGAGACCCGCGGTATCGGCGTAGGCTCCTTCCCCGTCTGTGATGGCGAGCACCAGCACCGGCACGCCGCCCGCGCGCAGCCGTGCGATCAGCCCGCCCGCGCCGAGCGTCTCGTCATCGGGATGCGGTGCCAGGATGACCGTCGGAAGCATAGGCAGGTCCCAAACGGGAAGGCCGGCAAGCGCTCGCAACCAGTCCGATTCCGGCGTGACAGGAACAATCGTGGGCATAGTTCTCCGATGCAGACGGAAGCCGCGCGTCAGACGCTCGCTTCCTGCCATTTTCCTTTCATGAAAAATACTCCGCTCAAGATAAGCGCAAGCACCTGCGACAGCACGATCGAGACGAAGACGCCGTTGAGCTTCAACAACGTGTGTCTTGCCAGAAACCACGCCAGCGGAATCTCGACCACCCAGAAGCCGATCAGGTTGAGGTACGTGGGCGTAAGGGTGTCGCCGGCACCGTTGAACGCCTGCAAAAAGATGGCGGCAAACGCGAAAAAGAAGTTTCCAAAGCAGAAGATGCGCAGTGCCTGCACCCCCGTGGCCAGAGCCGCGGGGTCGCTGCCGAACAGACCGACCAGCCGGTGCGCGCACAGGATCAGCACAACGCTGAGCCCGCCAAGGAACGCGAAGTTCAGCGTTCCCGTCCGCCAGATGGAGCTGCGCGCGCGTTCCGGCTGCTTGGCCCCCAGGCTCTGCCCCACCAGGGTAGCGGCCGCGTTGCTCAGCCCGAAGGTCGGCAACAGGATGAAGCCCGACACCCGATACGCCACCGTGTATCCCGCCACCGCGACCGGACCGAAGAGGCTGACAATGCGGACGAGCGCAAGCCAGCGGCCCTGTTCCAGCACGAACTGCAGCATCCCGGCACCGGAGATCTTCAGAAACGAGAGCATTTCCTCGAAGTGGATGCGCAGGTGCCTGGCCTCGATCTTGAGCCGTTCCGTTCCCTTCCCCAGCCGGTAAAGCTGGTAGAGCACCGCGCACCCGCGGCCGATCAGCGTCGCCACCGCTGGCCCGGCGACGCCCAGCTTCGGAAACGGCCCCAGCCCGAAGACCAGCAAGGGATCGAGCACCAGGTTGATGATGTTGGCGACCCAGAGCAGGCGCATCGCAATGGCCGCGTCGCCAGCCCCGCGAAAGATCGCGTTGCCGAGCGAGATCATGATGATCACGCCGCAGGTGCCGAGCGCAATATGAGCATAGGTGCCGCCGATCTGCAGCACGGCGGCCGGCGCTCCCATCAGCGTCAGCAATCTGGGCGCAAGGAAAAACAGCGGCAGTCCCAGCAGCACGCTCACCACGAACCCAGCGGCAAGCGCCTGCACCGCATCCATCGCCGCCTTGTCCGGGTCGTTCTCTCCGATGCGCCTTGCGATCATCGCCGTGGCGGCCGTGCTCAAGCCTGAGCTGATGGCGAAGACCACGGTCAGGAGCGATTCGGTAAGTCCGACCGCCGCAATGGCAATCGTGCCCAGCTTGCTCACCCAGAACAGATCCGCGATGCCAAACACCGATTCGAGCGCCATCTCGAGCATCATCGGAATGGCGAGCAGCGCGATCGTCTGGTTCAGACTGTAAGACGTGAAGTCGACCTTTGTCCCGGCAAAGGATTGCTTGAGGAGCCGCCAGAGATGGAGCGATTCGGTCTGAGTTTTTGCTTCGCTTGCCAATCGGGTTTACTCCGCGGTCGCTATCCTTTAGGGGTGAACAGCGCTGGCGGGTTGTGTTCTATTCTGTTTTGCGTTGGTCCGGGCTTCAGGAGCGGCCTTGGCGTTGCGAAGAGACTGCGCCCACGATAACCGCAATAACGCCGCGGTGATCATGGGGCACCCCGCGTCTGAGATCTCCTCTTGGGTGGGGTGCAGCCACGTCACATCTTCGCCAGGCGCAACCTGATGCCGGAGGGGTCCGTCAGTTCATACGCATCGTCCGCGTAGACCGCCGCAGGGTTCGCGGCCAGTGCAGCCATCACCTGCCTTGATTTCCCGCGGAATCGCTCCGAGCAGCGGCAAAACCGCTGGACGATGAGCTATCGTCGACCCGAATCCTGGCTAAAGGTTTTGTTCTAGGGACCTCTGATGAAGTACCTGGGTGGAAGCGTGGGACTTCAGTCTCACGAACAAAACCGCTGGAGGAAGGGGCTTTAGCCCCGGCGCTGTTTACGGAGTATCACAAACAGACGCAATCAGAGACCTTCCAGGGCT
>CAXTFS010000446.1:0-2661 GCA_964243395.1 uncultured Acidobacteriaceae bacterium
ACTTCACCCCTACTGAGCCGGAGTTGAACTGGAACTTCTGATAGCGTAGCGACGGCACCACGTCAACGACGTGCGGCAGCAGCTTGATGGCCTCCGCATCGTCATAGGTGAGCTGCTTGCGCGTCAGCATCTCGGTCGTCGGCCGTACGCCAATCACAGGGAAGCGGAAGATCCAGATCACGTTCGTGCCAAGCGATGAGACCAGGCCGGAGATGTTCGAGTTCAGGCCGTTGATCACCGACGAGATGACAATCACCGTCATCACGCCGATCACAATGCCCAGCACCGTCAGACCGGAGCGCAGCTTGTTGGTGCGCAGGGTATCAAGCGCCATGCGAACGGATTCTTTCTGGTCACTGACGGTCATCGCACGGCTCCCTTCTTCCTCTCGCAGATGTTGGTTAGAAGTCCGATCGAAGCGCAACGATCGGGTCCAGCGCCGCCGCCTTGCGCGCCGGATATACCCCAAAAAAGATCCCCGTCGAGGCAGCCACGAAGAGACCCGCGAAGACACTCCACAGCGCGATTGTGGATGGAAAACTGAGCAGAACGGTCACAATCTTCGCAACAATCACGCCGCCAAGAACACCGACGATGCCTCCCAGGAAGGCCATGGTCGCAGACTCCAGCAGAAACTGCAGCAGAATATCACTGCGCCTGGCGCCAAGCGCCTTGCGCACCCCGATCTCGCGCGTTCGCTCCGTCACTGAGACCAGCATGATGTTCATAATCACAATTCCGCCCACCACCAGCGAGATCGCCGCGATCGCCACCGCCACGGCAGCAAACGAGCCGCTGATCTGATTCCACAGCCCGACCAGGGTGTCTGAGGTCTCAAGCGTGAAGCTGTCCGGCTGCCCGGGAGCGTCGTGCCGCTGCGAGCGCATGATGACCCGCGCCTCGTCCTCGGCCGCTGCCATCGCGCCACCGCTGCCGCCCTTGGCGTAGATAGTCAGCGTCTTCGCCGTCCCGTACGTCTTCTGGTAGGCGCCAATCGGCACCGCCACCCAGTCATCCTGGCTCTGCCCGAGCGTCTTGCCCTGTTTCTCCGCCAGCCCGATCACGGTATACGGCACCCCGTCGACACGGATCTCGTGGCCAAGCGGATCCTCACCCTTCATCAGGTTTTCCTGGATGTCCGAGCCGATCAGGGCCACGTGCGAGGCGTGCTCATCATCGTTCGGCGTAAAGCCGCGGCCCTGCACAATGTTCAAATTCTGCATCTCCGGCATCGACCAGGTGTAGCCGCGAATCGTGGTGTCCGTGCTGGACTGCGTCCCGACCACAATCTTGCCCAGCGTCGTCTGCAGCGCCCCGACCGCGGTGCAGTGCGTGCAGTTCTCAAGCACGGCACGGTAGTCCGGCAGCAGAATGTTGCGGCGCTTCTGGAACGTGATGTACTCGTCATAGCTGGAGATAAAGGCCGGCTGCTTGGAGATAGTGAAGACGTCCGCACCATACCGATTGATCTTCGTCGCCACATACACGTTCGCGCCGTTAACCAGCGTGACCACCGCGATCACCGACGCGACGCCGATGACCACGCCAAGCAGCGTCAGCACCGTGCGGAGCTTGTTCGCCCACAGTGACTGCAGCGCAATTCGGACTGCTTCCTTCAGCTCCATCGCATGGCCTGTGTCAGCAACGATAGCAGGCCGACTTTGCTCTTTGTCGCGGGAATCGCAGGCATCTGCGATAGGATGAACGCTGCAGACGGTCGGGCGATCGCTGCCGGAAGTCGGCTCGAAGCCGGTCTCCCGGGGGAGGAAAGTCCGAACTCCAAAGGGCAGTGTGCCGGATAACGTCCGGGACGGCCGCTTCAAGGCGGCTGGACGGCCAGTGCAACAGAGAGCAAACCGCCCCAGGCCTGTTGGGCCCACCGTGCAAACGGCGCCCATGTTCGCGGGTCTGAGGTAAGGGTGAAAGGGTGCGGTAAGAGCGCACCGCGGCCTCAGTAATGAGGCCGGCATGGTAAACCCCACACGGAGCAAGACCAAATAGGCAGGGAGAAGGCCGCGTCTCTCGTCGCGGCCATGCGCGTACCGGCCCGGTGCGCCAAGGCGAGAAGGTCCGGCAGGAGCGATCCGGCCGGGCAAACGAAACCTGCGGGTAGGTTGCTGGAGCGAGTGCAGTAATGCCTCGCCTAGAGGAATGATCGCCTAAAACAAAATTCGGCTTACGGGCCGTCTGCAAGCCAGCGCCCGGCGGTCTCGGAAGAAACGAGCCGCCGGGCGCTCTCCGCACCATCGCGCCGCTCGTGACAACCGTGCGCCACAACCGCCCGTGCGCCGGGTGCGGGCTTCCTTTACACTCGTCAAGGCGCTCGATATGCTGAGAGCTTCGGGTCGACGTACGCCTGCGCGCGTACAGCCGCTACTCGAGACACTTCCTTGGCATCGTTCGCCAGAGTTTTCAATCAAACAAGAGATCAGGAGAAACAGAAATGGCCGCAGTAGACGAGAAGGTAAAACAGATCATCGTCGAGCAGCTTCAGGTCCATGAGGCCGAAGTCACCCCGGGTGCAAGCTTTCAGGAAGATCTTGGAGCCGATTCGCTCGACGTCGTCGAACTGGTCATGCAGTTTGAAGAGGCATTCGACATTCAAATCCCCGATGAAGACGCAGAGAAGATCAAGACCGTGAAGGACGCAGTCGACTACAT
>CAXTFS010000447.1:0-2660 GCA_964243395.1 uncultured Acidobacteriaceae bacterium
GGAGGACGTCGTGCGACAGAAACTGCACCTCGTCGATGCCGATGACCTCGACCGCATCGAGCTGGGGAAACAGGCTGGCGCGCAGGTCCTCGACCGAGGTGACGGGGATCGCCTCGTGGGTCTGGTCCGAGTGTGAGGCGATGTGTGTGCGGTGGTAGCGCAGATCGATGTCGGGCTTGTAGCAGACGACGCGCTGGCGGGCGATACGCGCGCGCTTCAGCCGGCGGATCAGTTCCTCACTCTTGCCCGAGAACATGGGACCGGTAATGACTTCGAGGACGCCGGGCGTGGGGAGGGGGGACACTTGCATGCGTGCCCTCCATGCTAGCTGTTCGGGTGACGGTGGAAATGCGCGTTTGATCGTTGCCGCCGCGCGGTTCCGGGTGCCTGGGGGTATGCTGGCGGAGTCTCGAAGTTGCGAAAGGGAGCGAATCGATGAAGGTTTTGGGAAGTGTGGCAGCGGCGATTGTTGGAGGGGTTCTGTTTTGTTGGGGCGCTCCCGCGTCAGGGCAGGACGCGAAGCCGGTGAAAGAGATCAAGGTCAACCTGATCAACAGCCAGGGCCAGGCTGCGGGGACGGCGCTGTTCAAGCAGAAGAAGGACGGCGTGCAGGTGAAGCTGTCGCTTGAAAACCTGCCGTTTGGCGACCATGGTGTGCACATCCACCAGAATGCTGTTTGCGAGGCGCCGGATTTTAAGTCGGCGGGGCCGCACTTCAATCCGGACGCGAAGCAGCACGGATTCCAGAACCCGATGGGTCACCACAACGGCGATATTCCTGGCAACGTCAGCATTGGCGAGGACCACAAGGGTTCGGCGACGTTTATGCTCACGGCGGTCACGCTGCAGCCGGGGGCGCAGAACTCGCTGCTGTCCAACAGTGGGACATCGCTGATGGTGCACGAGCATGCGGACGATATGAAGACTGACCCCAGCGGCGGCTCAGGAAACCGGATCGCCTGCGGCGTCATCAAGCAGCCCTGATCGAGGGGTACGGGCCCGCGGGAACCGGTGGGACGATCCCTGCGTAATAGGGGAGCATGGCAGCGATGGTATTAGGTCCGGGGAGAACGTGGCTGACCGGAGACCGGAACAAGGTGCAGGCTGGGTTGCAGGGGCATGAAGCATCCCAGCGACCGGCGGAGTCCCCTGCGCTCCGGACCTTGCCGCAGGTTGGGGGTTCCCCGGCAGCACGGGTGGCGGAACCGCCGGCACGGGCGCCCCTGGGTGGAACGCCAACAAGCGGCCGCATGCCGGCTGAACCTGTGAAGGAGCCCTCGGTCCCGTCCGCAGCGTCGGCGGCGCTGGCCCTGGAGCAGGCGCGCGTGGCCGCGCTTGCCGCCGATTGCCTGCTAGGGAACCCGCGGGCCTGGGAGGCGCTGGTGGCCTCACAGCAGCGCCGTGTGTATGGGCTTTGTTACCGGTTTACCGGGTCACCGACCGAAGCGGAAGATCTGACCCAGGACGTTTTTTTGAAGGTGTATCGCAACCTGCGCGCGTTTGACGCCAACAAGGCGAGTTTTTCGGTATGGATTGCCGCGCTGACCCGCAACCTGCTGGTGGATCATTACCGGCGGTCGCGCATGGATCGGGCGAGCGAGTCGTTGGACGACCCGATCGGGGGCGAGGACAATCTGGTGACGCGCGCTGACCGTCTACCTGACACGCGCGACAGCCAGGAAAAGCATGTAGCGGGCGGCGAGTTGCGCGCCCGGATCCAGGCGGCGCTGGCGCAGGTGTCGCCGGAGTTGCGCGAAGCGGTGATCCTCCGTGACCTGGAGGATCTGGATTATCGCGAGATTGCCGCAACGCTGTGCATCCCGCAGGGAACGGTGAAGAGCCGCATCAGTCGCGGACGTGCGGAGCTGGCGCGGTTGTTGAAGGGCCTCGAAGGGCAGGTGATGTAGCGTGAAGAACCGTAAACAAATCGGAGAGACCCGCCATCACGATGGCTTGAACGATGCCTGCACGGCCTGGTCGATGTTGCTGCCCGACGCAGCCGACGGTCTGCTGAGTGAGGCTGAAGAGAGTGCGTTTACGCAGCATTTGAGCCAGTGTGCCCCTTGTTCGCAGGAGTTTGCTGAAGCCCAGCGAGGGCTGGGTTGGCTCGCCGTGTTGAAGCACCACGCGCCGGAGCCGCCGGATCGCTTGCTGGGCAACATCCTGGCCCAGACCACGGGCGCAGAGCCGCTGCCGGTCATGCCCATGCCGGGTACGGCCGCGGCCTGGGTGCATGGCGTGGTAACGCCGGCGGTTCACCTGCAATCGGAGTGGGGTGGGCGGCTACGGAGCTGGATGGGGCTGGATGCGCGGCAGTGGAGCAGTCTTCTGCAGCCGAGGCTGGCGATGACAGGCGCCATGGCCTTCTTTTCCGTTTGCCTCACGTTGAATCTGACGGGACTTTCGCTGAGCCAGCTGCGTGAGCAGGGCTTAAGCCGCCCGGGACTGCAGCGTTCCGTGGCTGATGCAGGTGCCTCGGCGGTGCGTTCGTTTCAGGGCCTGCGGGTCGTGTACCGCGTGGAGTCCCGTGTGAGCGAACTGCGCGCACAGAACGATGCGCCCCCCAGTCAGCAACAGGGCCAGTAGATCCGACAACACAACAGATCCAGGCAGCACAACGTAATGAACCGACGCATAAAACAGAAAACAGCCCGGCAAAC
>CAXTFS010000448.1:0-2653 GCA_964243395.1 uncultured Acidobacteriaceae bacterium
GGTTTCGACCGCCGGTTTGACGGTGAAGCTCTATGAGGACCTGGGGCGCAACGTGCCGTCGTTACGGGCTGTGGCGCCGATCCAGCGCAATTCGCACAAGGCGGATGTCGTGAATGCGACAGAGGCGCGTGCGCTCGAAGAGGAGATCGCGTTTCGCCAGGCGCCGGTGTTTGAGGACTACCGCGCGACGGAGCCGGCGGTGCCGATTCCGGCAAATCTACTGGAGTTTCCGCGGCAGCTGGTCGCGACGGTGAAGGCGCGGCCGAGCCTGGCGCTGGGGCCGCTGCGGGAGGCGTCCGGGCCGCGCAGCCCGCAGTTGCGCATCTTTGAGGTGGAGCCGGAGCAGATCGCCACCCTGCCGGAGCCGATGTCGCTCACGCCGGAGTGGAGCTCGATCTTTCTGGATGCGCATCTGGTCACAGAGACGGTCGAGGAGCCCGGAATGCCGGTGCCGGAGATTCTGCCGTCGCTGCTGCCGCCCCAGACCGCGCCGATGCACCTGCGCGCGATGGCCGCGACGGTGGATGCGCTGCTGGTGTTGGGTGGGTTTGCGGCGTTTGTGGCCGCGTTCGCGCATGTCGCCGGGCCGATTGCGGTGGGGCTGCCGCTGGCCGTAGCCGCGGTCGTGGTGCTGGTTGCGCTTTATCTGCTGTACCAGTTTCTGTTCTTTACCCTGACGGATCAGACACCGGGCATGCGCTATGCGCGTATCGGGCTGTGCACGTTTTCTGATGAGAACCCGACGCGGCACGCAATGCGCAAGCGGGTGCTGGCGCAGGTGGTGGCGGTGGCTCCGATGGGGCTGGGAGTGGCGTGGGCGCTGCTCGACGAGGACCGGCTGGGGTGGCACGACCGGATGTCACGGATGTATCAGCGGGCGTATTAGCTTGTTCCAGTGACATCACTGAAACCTGGGATGTTTGTCACGCAACTTCGTGCGCCGATTCACCGTCTATTTGTATAACGCCATACAGGGGTTAAAACATGCTTCCGAGGACTGTTTTCGCGACGGCTTCGGCGCTGGCCTGTGTCTTGCTCGCAGGATGCGGAAGCGGCGTGCCGTTGGTGCAGACCTGCAGCGCGGGAGCGTTGACCACGTCCATCAGCGGAACGCCGAACTTCACGCTAAACCTGGTTACCCCCACGCTGACGATCTACCCGGGCCAGATCGAGCAGGTGGCGGTCCTGGTTTCGCCCGTGGGCAATGCTTCCGGCACGGTGACGTTGGGCGGCGTCTCCAACATCCCGGGCCTGACCGTGACCGGGGGGATGGCGACGATCGGCTCGGTGGCGAACCTGACGCTGACCGCCTCCAGTAACGTTGCGAGCACCTGTTTTACGGGGATCCCCAACGTGTTCACGGCGGATCAGCCTCTGAAGCTGACCGGAAGTAGCGCTGCAGGTAGTCTTTCAACCGGGGTGGATCTGGAGGTGGTGCTCGAGAACCCGGCCTACACGCCCGCGACGATCAACCTGCCGTTGCTGACGATCAACACGGTGGGGGCGACGCCGATTGTGGTCGAGGACGACTATATCGACGGCACGATGACGATTTCGGATCCGGCGAACCCCAGCTATAACTACTCGGGAACGCTGGAGGTGAAGGGGCACGGCAACTCGACCTGGGCTGAGCCGAAGAAGCCCTATCGGCTGAACCTGGACACGAAGGCACCGTTGCTGGGGATGACGTCCGATTCGAACTGGATCCTGCTGGCGAACTATGACGACAAGACGATGCTGCGCAACGATGTTAGCTTCCAGATGTCGCAGTTGATCGGCATGGCCTGGACGCCGCACTCGGCGTTTGTGGAAGTGATGCTGAATGGGCAGTATGAGGGTACGTACCAGCTGACCGAGAAGGTCGAAGTGAGCAAGGCGCGGCTGAATATCGGGTCGATCGACAGCACGGACAACAGTGGAACGGACCTGACCGGCGGCTACCTGGGAGAGATCGACCACTACAACGGCGAGACGCTGATGCTGACCGACAGTGTAGGCCTGCCGGTCGGGCTAGCCGACCCCGATCCGCCCACCACCGCACAGGCGGCCTACTGGACCAACGCGTTCACCACCGCGGAAGGCGTGTTGTACAACCCTAACTTTCTGGACCCGACGACCGGCTGGCAGAGTGCGTGGGATATTACGTCCTGCGTGCGTTACTTTATTGTGGAGGAGCTGGCCGGGAACCAGGATGAGGACGACTGGTCAAGTGACTACTTCTACAAGCCGCGCAGCGATCCGAAGTTTTATCGCGGACCGGTCTGGGACATGGATGTTACGTTTGGCAACAACAATTACGGCGCCATCCAAAGCCCGAATGTTCCGTGGGTCAGCACGCAATCAAAGTGGTACGTGAGGATGTTCCAGGATCCGGCCTTTCTGGCGGCGGTGAAGGCGGAGTGGCAGCTTATCCGCCTGCAGATGGTTGCTTTGCCTGGCTATATCGACATGCGTGCGGCGGCGCTTGCGCAGGCGGCGGCGAACAACTATAGCCGCTGGCCGACGCTTGGGGAGCGGATCTGGCCAAATCCGGTTGCCGCCGGGACCTACCAAGGCGAAGTGACGTTGATGAAGAACTGGTTGACGGCGCGGATCGCTTATATGGATGCTACGTACGGGAACTAGAGAGTTCCTATCCAGTACTTGGGTGGAA
>CAXTFS010000449.1:0-2644 GCA_964243395.1 uncultured Acidobacteriaceae bacterium
TCATCAAGGCGCCGCTGATCAAGCGCCGCACTTGGGTCTCGGCCTGGAACTCGCGCCGCAACCCGAGGGTATGGGTACGTAACAAGCTGGACCACCTCCGGGGAATGCCGCAGATCTACGACTACCCGGCGTGGGCGCAGGCCAACATGCCGCTGCGGGTGGACGGGCACCTGTCCTACCCCTGCGTGGTCCATGCCTGGGACAACACGCCGCGGTCGGGCGCGAACGGCGTCGTGTTGCGCAACCCGGACCCGGAGGCGTTCCGTGGCCTGCTGTCTGCCGCCGTCGTGGCGGTGTCGGATCACGGCGCGGACCAGCGGCTGGTGTTCCTGAAATCCTGGAACGAGTGGGCGGAGGGCAACCACCTGGAGCCTGACCTGCGGCATGGCACGGCCTACCTGCAAGTCGTAGCGGATACTATGCGGGACGAGGCAGCCTATGCGACCCGCAGGGCATGAGCCCCTGCTTGGGGATGTGATGGCGAAGGTCGTCGTTCAGCTTGAAGGCCAAGATGGCATCCAGTTGTTGCGAACTCCTACGGTCCGCGCCTTGCCTGCGCCGAAGGCATTTTGCCAAGATCACCCGGTAGCCTCTCCGGGCTCAATTGCTGACCCGTGCAACAACGCCGCATGGTGCTCAACGCGGGATCCATAGCCAAGCAGAGTGCATTGCGGCCCGCACGCGCGCGTTATGTGTCAGCACGCTGGCCAGACGCGCCTCCGGGCCGCCTGGCCGCCCAGCGGCAAACCACAAGCTGGCTTGGCAGGCGAAGAACACCGTAAAGGTGATACCCCCTAAAACCCCGCCAGCGAGCAGCGCCAGCCATCGGTCCATCGCCACATGCGCCCATGCGCCGGGAAGCTGGCTGACGATCAGGGCCGTCACCGCCGTGGATGCGAGAGCCCGCGCCATTGCCATAGCCAAGGCGCGCATTTCCTGGCTGCCTGCCGCACGTAGCTGCCAGATGAAGATCACCGTTTCCGCAACGACGGTCATCATCGACGCTAGTACGATGAATTCCAGATCCCTGGTGTTCCGCACGGCCAGCAGTATCGCAATTTTTAATACTGCCGCAAGAGCATGGCTCGCAAAGACCCGGCTGACTTGGCCCTGGGCCGAAAGCACGCTGCCCGAGACATAGGCGAAGGGTGAGAACATGCATACCCAAGCAAGAATGGCGATCAGCGGCTGAGCTGCCTCCCACTTCGCACCGAGCAGGCTGGTCACGAGATAGCCCGAGCAGGCCGACACTCCGATAGAGAACGGGATTGTCACCAGCGCAAGCGCGCCGGCGATCGACAAGCCTATCGCTATCGGCGGCGACCCGCTGCGATTGGCCATTGCAAACCCGGGAAACAACGCCGCGCAGGCGGGGTCGAGCAGCTCCGAAATCGGCAGGTAGGCGATGTCCATCGCTAGGGTCATAAGTCCAATCGCTGCAACGCCCAGCACAGGACCCAAGAGGAAAGGCTCTGCCCGCCCCAGGACCAGGATGGCGAGGCTGCCGGCCCAGGACCAGAACGAGAAGTGTAGCAGGTAGCGCCAGCCCGCCGAGCCAAACCGCGGTCGATGCGGGGACAGCAGGTAGCTCATCGCAATACCGATCAGCTTGCCAATCATCCCGCCGATGATCAGGGCCCAGTACGATCGAAGCGCAAACGCCATCGCCGTGGTCACTACGAAGCCAAATACCCGAGGGGCCGCTTGCAGGAGGAACTGGCTACGAAAATCCAGTCGTCGGGCGAACCCAACGATGCCAATATTTTCGAAGCTGGAAACCAATGCCATGCCTGCCAGCACAAGAAGGACATTCTGCAGTCGGGGCTCATTGAACAGGTCGGTTGAGAACAGGCTCATCACGACGATCAGCGCGCAGGTCAGTAAGCCCCGGCCAACCTGGATCGTGAATGCCGTGTCGTAGTAATCGCGACGCTCGTCGGCGAGTCGCACCAGCGCGTCTCGCACACCGAGTTGCGATAGACTTTCGATCGACCCTGTGACCGCGGACGCCATTGCGACGATGCCGAAGTCGGCAGGAATGAGCAAGCTGGCGAGGACCAGCACGCTGACAAACCCGAGTGACCGGCTTACGAAGCGCCAGGCCATCATCCATCCGGCGCCTCTGATGACGCGCGACGTGATAGAACCGGCAGGCTGCTCCACCTCATGGGCCATGACGTGGATCGTCTAGCGAGCGCTACGTGGCCAACGGGGCGGATATTTCGGATTCGGCCGGCTGAACGGCCACTTCGTCGTCACGTTCCAGGTCGTCACGACGCTCACTGTCTCGCATTCTCATGGGGATAACCATACATGAATAAGCACGACTTAGGACACTTAGGCACGCGATGATGCCGCAATGGTCATCCCTCTCCAACACATAGCAGCACTGCAAGCCACAGCGCCACAGCAATGCGGAAGGTGCGGTTATGGCATCCCACCTTCGTCGTCCCGTGACAGCGGGATCACGATCCGCACTCTCTCGCATCAAAGCACGGAACCATACGGCCTCTCACAGTCGTGTCGCAGGAGGGCGGGTCAGTGTACGTGCCTTGTTCGTTCCAGGCGATCGTTCGTCTCCACGCAAAGCGATATTGGTGGCGAATTCGGGGTGGCTTTGTTAGGCCGCGAGCGGGTGCAGTTG
>CAXTFS010000450.1:0-2558 GCA_964243395.1 uncultured Acidobacteriaceae bacterium
AGCTTACCAGTACTAATCGCCCGTTCGGCTTGTCCATAGAATTTACTCTGCGCAGCGCAAGCTGCTCTAGAGAAACTCTTTGATGCAAGCCCTGTAGTTATCAAGTAAGACGTTATACGTCTACTCCAATCTATGCAGTTGTGAAAGATCGCATGCGCGGTCTTGACAAGTTTGCCGGTGAGTTTACCGCGAGGGTCCCACCCGTTCCCATCCCGAACACGGAAGTTAAGCCTCGTTGGGCCGATGGTACTGCACGCGTAAGTGTGTGGGAGATTAGGTGATCGCCGGCATAAACTCGAAAGCCCACCGAAAGGTGGGCTTTTCGCTTTGGTCGCAAAGCTTTCTGAGCACCTGCCTTAATAACTTCCACCCTTCAGAGCTTTTGCTCTATGTTGCCTCTCAAGTTTCTGCAACTCGATGCGCAGCATCGACGACTGCTTTCTTATGCGGTCGTCGCGTCAGTTCTTGCTGTGGTGAGTGATGGATGGTCAGGGAAACCATCGCCGCTCCTTCATCAAATTCTGCTCTTACCAGGCGCAATCGCGCTGGCGTTGAGTCTCTCCTGGTTATTGAGGACCGATCAGCCGGAGTCCTTCAACCTCCAAGAGAGAGGATCCCAAACGGCGAAGTGCTTGTTGTTCTTCCTTGCCGGATTCGAGGTACTCTCGCTCGCAATGATTGCGGCTGAAGGCAGGCACTTTGCTCTGCTGGGCTACCATCTCACGCGTGGCACCATCCTTGTTCTCGGACTCGTGGTGTTGGTTTGCTGGCTGCCCGTATTGTGGCGCCTCAACGCGTTAACGGCGTTAGGAGCAATCACCGGCAGTTATCTCGCGGGGATGGCCGTTGCCATCCGTTGTTTTCCGCTGAACTATCTTCGTTCAGACATGTTGCCCGTCATCGACTGGGCCGACGCGCGCTGGGTCCACCACCTGGACCCGTATACCACAATGCACGTCGGCACTCGGCTGTACGATTTTCCGTACCTGCCGGGCATGATTGTGGCGTATGCGCCGTTTGAGGCCGTACACCTCGATCTGCGTATTGCCACCACGACCTACCTGCTTGCTGCCGGAGCCTTAATTTTCTTTGCCGCGAAGTCGAAATTCCGAATGTCGACAGCGTTTGCCCTTGGCGTCTTCGTTCTTTGCCCTTTTCTGCAGTACCGGCACGACCTGTACCTTCAGCCGCATTGGTTCGCGCTCACCGCAGCGATCGTCCTGATGCAGGCTAGGCGCTATCTTTGGGCGGCGTTTGTTTGGGGATGCGGCATCGCGGTGTACCAGCTCAGCTGGGTTGTCTTCCCTTTTGCGCTGCTGTTTGCGTACCGGCGCCATGGATGGCGGGAAGCGTTGAAGGTAGCGGGGATCGCGGCTTGTGGAGCTCTCGCGGTCGTTGCACCGTTCATCGGTTCCGCAAGTAGACGCATCGCAACGAACACTGTCGGGCAATGGAGTGACTTGCCGCATGCCCTGGCCGACCCGATCAACCTATCGTACTGGCTGACGTATCTGATCCGCCCCGACCACCTGAAGTGGGTCCAGCTCGCCGTGCTTACCATTCTGTTTGGCTACTGTTTCTTCGCGGGGCACTGCAAGACACTCCCAGACACTCTTCGCTGGATGTGTGTTGCCTTGGCAGTCTTTATTCCGCTGAACGTGCTCGTAGACGGATACTTCTACCTGACGCTACTACTTATGCTCCTTCTGTATCTCTGCGCCGTTAACGACTGGTGGTCCCACCCGGAGAGGGCAGGCCACCCTTCGCCGCTCATAGAGGGCGCGGGAACATTACGCTGAGTCGTAGGACACCAGATCTAACGTTCTGTGCGGGAGAGATGCTTCCTTTGTGACGACGTGATCCCTGACGGTACGTCCGAATCGCCAGCATCCCAGTTCGCCCCTGTGCCCTTATGGATCGTGATATCTCCCTCGGTTGTTTCGAGAGTCACGGCGGGGCCGCCCCCGCGAACGTCGCCGGCTAGAGAACTTTGATCGCCCTCGCGTTTGATGGCGAGCCCAAATTCGTTCGTGACCTGACCATCTTTTGTCTGCGCCGCCAAGGCGAAGGCGCTCTTCTCTGGCACGGTCAGGGTCACCGAACCATCGGTGGTCGCTACATGGACGGCACCTAGCGGATCGCTCAGCGATAGACTCACCGACCCATTGCGATTGGAGACGTTAGCGCCTCCCCGAACTTCGCCCAGGGTCAGGTTACGGTCCGTAGTGGACAGGGTAACCGGCCCGTCGATCCGCTGCGCCTCGAGTTCGTTCCGCCCCTCAATCGTCAGCTGGCCCGGCACGCCGCGGCACGCAAAATTTGTGAAGCTGCTGATGAAGTGGACGTCACCCTGTATGCGCTCCAGGTGGGTTCTGCCGAAAAAGTCGCCGTGCAGGTTTACGGGGCCGCTGATATCGGAGAGGGTCAGATCGCCACTGCGGCCCTCCAGGGTCACACCGCCACTCAGGCTGTGGCCATTTACTTCCGCATCATCGTCGCGCATGGAGAGGTGAACGGCCCCCGCGAGCGCAGTAAGTTGGACGTTGCCGGTGTGCTCC
>CAXTFS010000451.1:0-2545 GCA_964243395.1 uncultured Acidobacteriaceae bacterium
AGGCCCGGGCAGTCCGGAAACGATTCCGATGGCAAGCAGCCGCTTAGCCGACAGCCCGAGTGTGCAAAACAAACGTCCCGGGCTGCCGAAGTTCGGCCCGGGACGCGTTAAGGCCTGCTGCAGAGTGGCTATTGGAGCAGCTCGGTGCAGTTCGAACCACCTTTGGGATCGAAGCGGATCTGGTTGGTTTCGTCGGAGCAGTACCCGAGGTTGCCGCTTCGGCCGACCGAAACCGGGGTGGCCGTGACCTGGTACGAGTTGTACTGGTCCTGGTTGTTCACCGTGTTCTTGGAGCAGTTCGAAATAACGAAGTTGTAGCCCGACTTCGAGCCGCTCGCGAGATCGTCGGGGATCAGCTGCGCGGCTTCTGGCGTGGGCGTTCCAGCACCGGTTTTACCGCCCAGCGTGGCAAGGCCGCAGGCGTAGCCATGACTCGGGAAGCTCGAGTTGTACTCCGCCTCCATCGAGTTCAGCATGCGCACCGAGGCGATAGCCGAGGTCTGGTCGGCCTTGATGTGCACGTGCTCATAGCCTGGAATGGCCAGGGTGATCAGGATCAGGATGATGGACATCACGATGAGCAGCTCGACCAGGGAGAAGCCGGCTTCCTCATGGGCTTGTGCGTGGATCCGTTCGGGAGTCATAGCTGGCCTTTCGGGCGGGGATCGCGGAAACGGGGTACTTTCCGCCGAGATTTGGACACAAGCGTCGCTGCGGTGTCGAACGCAGTATAGACGTTTCGGACGCGGACTCCGGTATCAGGGGTGAAGCGCACCGGTGCGTATCGGCGTGGGTATCTCAACGGTACCTGAACGGGGCGTCACTCTACCCAAACTGGTGATTGACGGAAATTTTACCTCTCTGCTACACTTCGACGCACTGCGGCGTGCCGGTGTCCTGCAGTTGGTCTACTGCACTGATCGTCGTGTCAGAAACGTCTCGCTTTGCTGCACTGATCGCTGTACTGATGTCCTTTCCCTGGAGTTTGCCGTGCACCTGTCCACTGTTGCCCTCACCTTCGCAATCGTGTTTTTCTCAGTCAACTTTCTTTGTGCCTTGCTCCTGCATGTACACGGACAGCGGCAGGCGCATCTACAGTTGCGCTTCCTGGATGTCCTGGTGCACTTCGTGCTGATGAGCGCGCTGGCTCTGCCGTTGCTGTTCGTGACCACGGCTGAGGCCTTCTTCGGCGGCGAACAGCCGCAACGAAGCGAGATCTAAACCGTTCCCTGGACAGCCCGAAACGCCGCTATGTGAACTTTGAGGGCCTATGCTGGCACCTCCGCTGCTCTCAGCAGTGCAGGTCGGCGCGCGTCAACGCAAGCTGACTTACCTGGCCGAGCAGCGTGAGGGTGAGCTTCTCGCTTCGGAGCAGCCCCTCGGCGAGCCGCAGGATGTCGCTGTCCGTGACGCGATCGACCTCTGCGGTGATCTCGTCGACGGAAAAAAAGCGGCCGTAAAACATCTGCTGCCGTGCGAGCGAGTTCATGCGTGAGCCGGACGATTCGAGACCCAGGACCATGTTCGTCTTGAGCTGTTCCTTGGCGCGCCGCAGCTCTTCCTCGCCAACGGGCTGATCCTTCATCCGCGTGAACTCGGCGAGGGTGAGCTTCAGGACCTCCGGCGCGTTTTCCGCGGAGCAGCCGGCGTAGACGGCGAGCGAGCCGGTGTCGCGGAACGGGCTGGTCTCGGAATAGATGGAGTACGCGAGCCCGCGCTCTTCACGGACCGCCTGGAAGAGCCGCGAACTCATGCCGCCGCCCAATACGGAATTGAGTAGATACAGCGTGTAGCGATCCGGGTGTGCGGTCGGCAGTGCCGGCACTGCGAGGCAGAACTGCACCTGCTCCAGCGAGCGCTTGTTTTTGAGCGTGAGGTGCGGAAAGGTCGATGGGGCTGTTGAGCGCGCGAGCCGGGCGTGAGAGCTTGCCGAAAGGGAAGCGAACGCCCCCTCCACCTGCGCCACAAACGCGTCGTGGTCCAGATTGCCCGCGGCGGTGAAGAGCATGTTGGCCGGGGTGAAGCGGCGGGCATACTCCTCGAGCACCGTTGCCTGGTTAAAGGTCGGCACGGTTTTTGCGGTGCCAAGGATAGGACGGCCGAGTGCATCGCCCTTCCAGAACTTCTGCGTGAATAGCTCGTGGACGAGGTAATCGGGGTTGTCCTCGTCCATCTTGATCTCTTCGAGGATGACCCCCTGCTCGCGCAGAATGTCGTCGGCGGCGAAGGTCGGGTGCAGCACCAGGTCGGAGAGCAGATCGAGCGCTGCCGGAACGTTGTCGTCCAGCACCTTGATGCTGAAGCAGATGTTCTCCTTGGAGGTGTAGGCGTCGAGATTGCCGCCGATGGCATCGACCTCGCGGGCAAACTGCTGCGCCGACCGGGTCGTGGTGCCCTTGAAGACCATGTGCTCGATGAAATGCGAGATGCCGTTGGTCTCCGGGGTCTCATCGCGCGAGCCGGAGTCAAGCCACACCCCCATCGACACGGAACGCAGGTGCGTCATGCGCTCGGTGACGACGAGCAGGCCCGTGGGCAGGGTGGT
>CAXTFS010000452.1:0-2505 GCA_964243395.1 uncultured Acidobacteriaceae bacterium
TCCCAAAGGATTGGAAGCCCTGGTACCGCAGCCGCCCAAGAACAAAACGGTTGATCCCCCACCCAATCAGCGCACCATCGTTGTGCAGGTAGCGCCGACGGCCGGTGGAGCGTTGTCGTACAAGATCAACGAAACCCCGTTCAACAAGCAGGACCTCACCCCGGAACTGACGAAGATCTTCGCTATCCGTACCGAGAAGGTCATGTTTGTGAAGGGTGATGCGAAGCTGGATTTCGGACCAATCGCGCAGGTGATCGGTTACGGCCACGCCGCCGATGTAACCAACATCGGCATCATCACTCCGCAGGTAGAAGCCGGGCACTAGGGCTGGTGGTTCGTACAGGTACTGCGTCTTCAAAGGACGGTGAGTTCAGCTCACCGTCCTTTGTCGTTTTAACGCCCAGTCAGGGGCGTCCACGTGGTGCCTTGCCCGGCGAGCCGATGTGCCTGCTAGCCTGAGTTGTGCGTCTTTTTGCCGGGCTTCCGCTTCCAGGGTTTGCTGTCGATCGCCTGAGCAACCTGCGGCTTCGGCTGGCCGATCCGCGCGACGGTCTGCGCTGGTCCGAGCCCGCGCAGTGGCATATCACGCTGCAGTTTTATGGTGAGTTGTCAGCTATCGAGACCGCTTGCCTCACCAATGCCCTTCGCGAAGTGCCCCTGCAGGACGTAGAAGTTTCTCTGCCGCGGCTGGGGCTCTTTCCGTCCAAGGGCATCCTCTTCGTTGCTGTTGAGTTGACCGGAGGTCTGCAGCAGCTCGAGGCCTCGATCGCGCAGCAAAGCAGCACCTGCGGCCTGGTTGCGGAGTCCCGCCCCTTTCGGCCGCATATCACCCTCGCGCGCAGCCGCAATAAGACGGGCGTGCGCACGCTGGAGAAGCTTGGCAGCCCCAGCCTTCCGGCGCTCGCGCCCATCCACTGGCGGGCTGAAGAGATCGTACTGTACTCAAGCGAACTGCTCGCGACCGGGGCGGAATACACGGCTCTCGCGCGCTTCCCGCTGCATCGGACGGCAGCGACAGGGTAAGGTGAAGCGATGCGTATCGCCTCGTTTCTTCCTTCCGCAACCGAGATGCTCTTCGCTCTCGGCGCCGCGGAGGACGTGGTTGCCGTCACGTTTGAGTGTGACTTTCCGGCCGAGGCGCGCACCCGGCCGCATGCGGTTCAGTCGCACCTTCCGACCGGTCTGGCCCCCGCCGCGATCGATGCGATCGTACGGGCCGAGGGGGCCGCTGGCCGCAATCTGTATTTCGCCGACACCCAGCTTCTGGAGCAACTGGCCCCTGACCTGATCATTCTGCAGGACCTCTGCCGCGTCTGCGCGATCGACAGTCCAACGCTGGCGCGCGACATGAGCCAGCTCGCGTCCTCTCCGCGCGTGCTGTCGCTCTCGGCGCAAACCCTGGACGGTGTCTTCGCGGAGATCGAGCTGGTCGGCGCGACCATTGGGCGCACCGCCCAAGCGGAGGCACTGACGGCATCGCTGCGCGAAAGAGTTAAGCGTGTGCAGGTACGGCCCCGGCTCCTGCGGGCTCCTCGCGTGCTTTGCCTGGAGTGGCTCGATCCCTTTTTTCAGGGCGGCCACTGGGTTCCGGAGATGGTCGAGCTTGCGGGCGGTGCGCCGGTGCTGGCGACCCCGGGCGAGAAAAGTGTTCGGGTCACCCCGGAGCAGGTGCAGGCCGCCGATCCGGACATCATCATTCTGATGCCGTGCGGTTACGACCTCCGAGGAACTCTTGCCCAGTATGCCTCGCTGACGATGCCTGAGGGCTGGCCGGCTCTGCGCGCGGTGCGGGCCGGGTGTGTGTTTGCGGTGGATGGATCGGCGTACTTTTCACGGCCGGGGCCGCGGCTGGTGGACGGGCTGGAGATCCTGGCGTGCATTCTGCACGGCGATGATCTAGGACGGCTGCCAGCAGGGAGCGCCGTTCGCCTTCCCTGATCCGCCGTCAGTCGTGCCGGGAGGTCTTGGGGCGCGGCATCGAGGTAGGAAATTCTTCGTTGGCGACGACCAGACAGTCGCGGCCCTCCGCCTTGGCGCAGTACATCATCGTGTCGGCGGCGCGGATAATGCCGTGCAGGTCGCCTCCATCCTGGGGAAAGGTCGCAAGGCCAAAGCTTGCACTGACGCGAAGCGCGAGTCCTTCGGCGGTCAACAGATCGGTTCCGCGCAGGCGCTCACGCAGGCCGTTGGCCACGACGGAGGCCTCCCCCTTGTCCAGACCATGCAGCAGGGCCACAAATTCGTCGCCACCATAGCGGAAGGCGGCGTGCTCCGGGCCGAGCGCGCGTTTGATCAGGCTTCCAGTCTCGGCAAGCAGGCGCGATCCGACCAGGTGCCCATAGGTGTCGTTCACGCCCTTGAAGCGATCGAGATCGAAGAAGAGCAGGCTGAAGTGAGATGGCTGGCCGGGACCGGCGTCCGCCGCCGCCGTGATCTCTTCTGCAAGGCTGGTGTAGAGATAGCGGGCGTTGTACAGGCCGGTGCAGTCGTCCGTGATGCTCAAGC
>CAXTFS010000453.1:0-2503 GCA_964243395.1 uncultured Acidobacteriaceae bacterium
ATAACGATGGGCAGCTGCCTCGGCATGTCGATCACCGTCGAAGGTGTCGAGACGCCTGAACAATTCAATTTCTCGGCAGCCGAAGGTTGCGATACGATACAAGGCTATCATGTCAGCAGGCCTTTAATGGCAGACGCATTCGCATCGTTTGTTGGACATCACGAGGCGCAGCCAGCTGCGTTTGCGCTCGCAAACTGAGGACAGAGCGTCGATTGCTAGGGGCGGTTTTCAGAGTTCCCGCACAAGCCCGGATGCAACCAAAAATGTGCATGCGGCCTGGGGCAGGCTTTCGACAATCAAGCCGAACCGGTCGTAGCGCGTTGAACCAAGGAGTTCGCCGGACAAGCAGAGACATTTGTTTGTAAGTCAGCGGTGGGCTTCGATGCTGATCAGCGCCGCAACACACGAAATTTGCATGTTTCTCCCGGGTCCGATATCAGGGCTGATTAATACACAGCCCGTTCAACGGACAGCCGTCCCGTGCTAATTTAGTGGCTCTGCTGCAACGGCGCGTTCTGATGACGGCATGTTCCACACTAAGTGCAGAATAGCCATTAACCCAGGGCAATGTGCGCTTCGATTAAACAATACATTACCTAGCTATACGTGAACACACGAAGTATGTTCTAACGAGAACCCGGCCCAGCGATCTGATTGTTAGACGTGATTTGGAAGGATAACTGCGTTGAGCCTGAAAGACCTGCCACAAGCGGCTGTATCCACCGTTGCTGCCATTGTGGTCACGGACCGCCGCCGTGTAGGGCGTCCTGACCATGTGCAATCCAGTCTGATCTCGCTGCTGCGCACCCCGGTGAGTGCAGGAACATCCGCGCTAGCCGGCAGGACCGAAGACGCACGCCTTGGCGCGTTGCACCAGCTTGGCCTGCTGGACACGGCTCCAACTGAAGCGTTCGATCGCATCACCCGCATGGCGAGCCGGATTTTCGACCTGCCTCTCGCGGCCGTGTCGCTGACCGACACCGACCGGCAATGGTTTAAGTCGCGGGTCGGCATCGACCATTCCTTCATTCTTCGGGAAAAAGCCCCGTGTGCCCAGGTGGCGGAGAGCTCCCGGAGCCTGATGGTACCAGACCTGATGCTTGATCCCCGCTACCGCGACAGTCCCCTCGCCGGCGCTGGGGTGCGCTTCTATGCAGGAGCGCCGTTGACGACAGGTGAAGGGTTCTGCCTGGGTTCCATGTGCGTCCTGGGGCTGGAACCGCGGCAGGCGTCCGAGATGGAGATGGCGTCGTTGCATGACCTGGCGGCCATGGTGATGTCGCAGATCGAGCTGCAGCACGCGTTCGGCCGGGTTGATCCCCTCAGCGGATTGCCGAACCACAACCAGTTCATCGAGGATCTCGAAGACCTCGCCCAAGATCGTCCCCTGCATGAGCAACGCTTCGTCGTAGTGGTCGATGTCGCCAGTCCCGAACAGATCCGCACAGCTATGCGGGTGATGGGACCCTCGTTCCTCGATGACATGGTCCGAGAAGCAGCTTTGGCGATCAAGGCGGTCATTGGTCCGACCCGAGCGGCGTATCACGTCGCACCGACCCAGTTTGCCTTTCTGTCCCCGCACGGCGTTGAGGAGCAGAGCTATGTCGCCCTGCTCGCAAGGACGATGGCCGGGTTCCGCATATCCGCAAGCTCCCGTTTCGTCACCACGTCGGTGATCGGTGTGGCCCCGTTCGTAGTGGGTCAGGTCCATCCTCGTGACGTGCTGCGTATCGCCAACAGCGCCGTGCAAGACGCCCACACGACCGAGACCAAGGTAAGCGTCTACTCGTCCGCCCAGGACACGGTGCATCGCCGACGCTTCACGCTCCTCAACGAATTCGGCGTAGCCCTTGAGAAGGCCGATCAGCTGAGTCTCGTGTTCCAGCCACGCATTGACCTCCTCTCGGGGCGGTGCGTGGGCGCCGAGGCGCTCCTGCGCTGGAAGCATCCAAGTCTCGGTGCGATCTCGCCGGGCGAGTTCATCCCGATCGTCGAGCAGACCTCGATGGCCCGGGCGATGACCGCATGGGTACTTGAGGCTGCTCTGACGCAGCTTGCGGCCTGGCGCGCGGCCGGTCTCGACCTGCAGCTTTCCATGAACGTGTCCGCGTCCAACCTGCTCGAACACGATCTCGACGCTCGCGTGATGCGGGGCTTGGCCAAGCACGCGCTTGCGGCCGAAAACCTGGAGCTGGAAATCACTGAGAGTGCCTTGATGGAAGATGGAGGGCAGGCGCTTGCCCAACTCGAAGCAATCGCGGGAGCCGGGATTCGCCTGGCAATCGATGATTTCGGGACGGGGTACAGCAGCCTGTCCTACCTGCAGCGGCTCCCCGTCCAGGTCGTCAAGGTTGATCAGTCGTTCATGCGCGATCTCGCGGGCGACGAGCGCAAGCGTTCCCTTGTGTCCACGATGATCCTGCTGTCCCACAACTTGGGCTATCGTGTGGTCGCCGAAGGGGTAGAGACCAAGCAAGTGTTGGATATCGTCACAGATGCCAAG
>CAXTFS010000454.1:0-2495 GCA_964243395.1 uncultured Acidobacteriaceae bacterium
GGGCTACCCTTGTCGTCCCGCAGCAACGCGGAGGGATCTGCTGTTGCTCTGGCGCCTTCCACCCTGAACACGCAGGAAAAGCAACCCACCCTACCCAGCGCCCACACGCTCTTCGCGCACCGGTTCGCCGGCATCGTGCAGCAGGCCCATGCCCTGGTAGATCGGACGCAGAACCTTCCGAATCTTCGGCAACTCCGTCGTGTACCAACCCGCACCGGCGACACAAAACGCGCCGGTGATCATCACCGTGTGCGGCGCGCCCACCCAGTGCGCCAGACTTCCCGCGAGCAGACTCCCAAACGGCGCCATGCCCACAAACGCCATCGTGTAGTAGCTCATCACGCGGCCGCGTTTGTCCTCCGGCACCAGCGTCTGAATGATCGTATTGCTCGCGGCAAGTCCCGTCATCATGCCGTACCCAACCACCAGCATCAGCAGCAGGCTAAGCCAAAGCGTATGCGACAGCCCGAAGCCTATCAGTCCCAGTCCAAATATCGCCGCCGCGCGCTGAATTAGCGACTTTAGCCCGAGCACACTCTTGCGCGTCGCCAGCGCCAGCGCCGCCGTCAGGGCTCCCACCCCGGAAGCGCCCGTGAGCCAGCCCAGCGTGTGCGGCCCACCGTGCAGTATCTGGCCCGCAAAGATCGGCAGCAGCACCGCATAGGGCCAACCCATCAGACTCAGGATCGCGAACAGTAGAAGCACGGTGCGGATGGGCCGAAAGCCCCGCACATAGTCCCATCCTTCGCGCATCTGCTCCAGCATCGTCGCGGTTGCGCGCTTGATCGCCAGCGGCTTCACCCGCATCATCTCCAGCGACGCAATCACGGCAAAGTAGCTGACGCCGTCGATCAGAAAGCACCAGCCTTCCCCAAAAGCGCCAATCACAATTCCCGCCAGCGCCGGCCCCACCAGCCGCGCCGCGTTCACCATCGACGAGTTCAGTGCGATCGCATTGCCCAGGTCCGCACGGTCCTCCACCATCTGCACCGTGAAGGCCTGGCGCGCCGGCATATCGAACGCATTGATCAGTCCCTGCAACACGCTCAGCGCAACAATTTCCTTGATCGTGATGACCTTGGCCAGCGTGAGCGCGGCCATCGCCAGCGACTGCACCGCGGCTGCGGCCTGCGTCCACACCAGCAGCTTGCGGCGGTCCATGCGCTCTACCCAAACGCCTGCAAATGGCGCCAGCAGGAAGGTGAAGATCTGCCCCGCAAAGCCCACAAAGCCGAGCAACAGCGCCGAGTGCGTCAGCCGGTACACGAGCCAGCTGGTCGCCAGCCGCGTCATCCACGTGCCGATCAGGGAGATGCTCTGCCCGGCGACAAACAGCTTGAAGTTGCGATGCCGCAGGGCGCGCCATGTGTGTGCAAATCGACCCTCCACCGCAGCCGGCTCGGCGGAAGGGCTCGGCTGCGCCGTACTCGGGGTCGTGGCCACCGCTATAAGACGCCCCTGGCTGGCGCCGCGTCGCAAACCCCCGAGGCATAGCAGACCGGGGCATACTAGACGCGATGCCCACCAAGCCACTATCGCAACAGGATCTCGCCGAAGTCCTCGCACTCGCCCGGCCCAGCTTTGAATCGATGCGCCATGCGCGCCTCTTCATCACCGGAGGTACCGGCTTCTTCGGCCACTGGCTGCTGGAGTCGCTGCTGCACGCTAACGGGGAGCTCCACCTCGGCGCGCAGGCCACCGTGCTTACACGCAGCGCTGCAGGCTTCCGCGCGAAGTCGCCGCACATTGCCGACGATTCGGCGATTACGCTGCTCGAAGGCGACATCCGCAGCTTCATCCTTCCCCCGCAGCCGCACACGCACGTCGTACACGCGGCCACGGACTCCGGCGGTCAGCAGGCGCAGCGCCCGGCTTATGAGCTTGCCGAAAGCATCCTCGAAGGCACACGCCGTGTGCTGCAGTTCGCACGCGAGACCGGCGCCACGCGGCTGCTCTACACCTCAACAGGCGCCGTCTACGGTCGCTCGACCCCCTTGCAGCACACGCCGGAGACCTACACCGGCGGCCCCGATCCACTGCAGCTCGCCAGCTCCTATGACGAGGCCAAGCGCATGGCCGAACACCTCTGCATCGCCTACGCGCACGGCACCGTGCTCGAGCCCGTGATCGCCCGCTGCTTCGCCTTCGTTGGCCCGCACTTACCTTTGGACCAGCACTTCGCGATCGGCAACTTCATCGGCGCGGCCCTGCGCGGCGAGCGCATCCACATCAGGGGCGACGGCACCCCGCGGCGTTCCTGGCTCTACATGAGCGACCTTGCGGCCTGGCTCTGGACCCTGCTCGCCCAGGGCGCGGCGAATCGCGCCTACAACGTCGGCTCGGACGAGGGCTACACGGTTGCCGAGGCCGCCCAGCTCACCGCAAACACGCTCCGCCCGAACGGCAGCGGCAGTTTACTTCCCGTGCAGATCGATGGCACCCCAAACCTGGACGCGCTCCTCAACAGCTACGTCCCCGCGATCGACCGGGTACGG
>CAXTFS010000455.1:0-2493 GCA_964243395.1 uncultured Acidobacteriaceae bacterium
ACACGGTGCTGAGGCCAGACCCTGCCAGCGATGCCAAACGGTTCAGGCGGCTTCGGAGTATTCCATCTGGCTCGGCCAAAACTCGCCGGAACCGGTAATGAAGTGCCAGAAATTGGGCTGTTCCCGTTCCATGCGAGCCAGCATGGCGCCGAGGTCGGCGACGGCCGGCTGGCGCAGTCCGTGATACTCAACGCAGGGGCCGACGGGCGAGAAGTGGATGGCCGTCGTGCGGAGCAGCCGAAGCAGGCTGCGTTCCATGACGGCGCACCAATGGGTGACGCCGTGGTCCCTGCTCATGCGGACAGCGCCTTGAACGAGGCTGAGGCGCAGCAGCGAGTCGGCCATGGCGTCCGATCCGCGGCGGTCCTTGGACACGGCGAACCGCGACACCTCGGCGGTCGTTCTCGTCGGCAGCCCATCCAGCAGGCCCGGTGTGCAAAGCTGCTGGGTAGGTAGGCTACGCCGGGAGCCTGCGAGCGGCAGGATCAAGCGGACCGTTCCGACGACCTGGCCATTGTGACGTTCCCGCACCACAGCATGGCTGGAATGAGCGTCAAACATGTCGGTCTCCAGCCCTCCTGTCCCTGGCTCATACCCGCGTTCCAGGCAGTAAACCTGGTGTCGCAGACAATAGGCTTCTTGGATCAACTCGGCTGAGTCGGCCACCTGCACTGCATATCTTGAACGAAAGCTGGACAATGCTGCCGAAACATCACCGATGTTCATCCTGATATCCTCGCGGTTCCGTGAACGTGGGGTTGATCTACCAGCTACACGGACTTCAAGACAACTTCGGATACAGCCTGAAATATAAAGTAAGCTGATTTTGGCAGAATCCTGCCCTGCGCGTGCTATAATATTAGGACATATGTCTTATTGATACGATTATTCCAGGTTGACGCGTGCTGTTCATTGTGACGGTTTGTCACTGAGCCACGGGTGACAAACCTTTTTTCAAAACGGTATTGCAACGTATTCATTTTGAGGTTAGACTGAGCTTGCCGGATGTGGTTGTGACGTCCATACCACATTGCGGTCGAACCGCTGGAAGCCCTCAAAGTAAATGGCAAACGGGGAAAGCGTATGGTATATGACACAATAATGAGGCATTCCGAGTACATGTGGTTTGCCGAGCGACGGCTTGGCCATGTCGCTCAACGTGATGTCTTGCACCCTCGCACCTTCCAGGTTTGACCATGGCAGAACACGCTTTGAACGGATCGGCGGCCTCCAGCGAATGTGCGGTGTTCCCGATCATTGACCTGCAGTTTGCGTTGGCATGGTCGGCCGCGGCGCCTGGATTCGGCGGATGGCGGATCGAGGTCGTCCAGATCAGCAGCGGCGAGATGGTGGATGTCGTCCCGCCCGGGGCGCAGTTCCCGGTGTTCTCGGTCGTGCCCAGGACCGGGCATGTCGAAGTTCTGTGGGAGCATCCCGCCGAGGCAGGAGGCGGGCAGGTGACGGTAGCCCGGCCATCCACGCTGCGGGATGCGCTGCTTCTGCTATGTCCCTTAGGCGCGGAGTGCCTTGTGGACATCGACTGCAAACTGGCCGAAACGGCAGACGTCGCGGGTGGTTGGGCTTAACGCCAGCCGATACGGCTGGCGACCCAAGCGCAAGTCGATCCGTCCTTGATCGCGTGATGGCCTGGGAAAGCGGCGGCCGGCATCGCCCCCTTACCCATACTTACAGAAATCTTCTTGCCACGCTCTACGTTAATAAAGTGTTGATGGATAACAACAGTGGCACAAAGCGTGCGGACAGTCGAAGCTTTCGGGCAGCCTCCCCCACCCGTTACAGGTGAGCAAGCTAGCGGACACGGCGTGTTCCGCCGGATCGCCGCCGTTCCAGACCTGCAGCCGCTTGCGTCGGACGAAATTTGGCGCGTGGCCCTGGAAGGCGAGACCGTCATCCGCGTCGTCCGCTTCCGCACCGAGATGGGGGGTGCGAAATGGGAGTTGCTGGCGATGGGAGACATGACTGACGAGCAGCTCGACGCCTATGAAGCAGCGATCTCCGGCATCCATGAAGGGCATCCCGACACTTCGTCCGCCTTGGGCATCTAACATCAGGCCCTGATGGCAGGGGGCGACAAGGCCAGGGCATCCGTGGCAAGGGCTGCCGCACCCTGCAAGGACCTCCCGACATGGCGACCACAGCCCAGATCATCTATCAGCCCTATGTCGCCGGTGCCCGTGGTGCCTTGAAACCCGGCGTTCCCATCGTGTGCCGAACCGCGGACGAAGGCATTCGGCGTGCCGAACGCGCGCTGGCTGGCGGCAGCATACTAGGCGCTCGCGTCGTGCGCGTGCACCACGACGCCGACGCGGACGAGTTCGGCCCGGCGGAACACCTGGGCGCCTTCGGTCAGGTGCCAGAGGATGTGGCGGGGTAGGACACGCCAGGCCCGGTTGATCCGGAGGCGAGCAGACGCGCAAACCCTGCCTGGCCGATGCGGCTTCCTGCGGCCGCACGAAGCCGGCGGAGCCAGGC
>CAXTFS010000456.1:0-2486 GCA_964243395.1 uncultured Acidobacteriaceae bacterium
ACATTGGGCAAAAGCTATCCGACGTTCTCTCCCATGGGACCAGCCATTGTTACGCGGGATGCCATCGCCGATCCACATGCACTTTCCATCCAGCTGCAGATCGATGGAGAGACGATGCAGAACTCCAACACGCGCGATCTGGTGTTCAAAATTCCACAGCTGATCGAACATATCTCGGGGTACACGCCGCTGGAAGCCGGCGACATCATCAGCACCGGGACGCCGGAGGGTGTAGGCCTTGGGCGCAAGCCGCAGCGCTGGCTGCAACCAGGTGAAGAGATGGTGATTCGCATCGAAGGCCTGGGTGAGTTGCGGAACCGGACCCGTGCAGAGGATGCGGTCTAGACGTTGCTGCAGGGGGCATAGACGACGGAAAGGAACAGCATGGAAGGCGTAGCGTTACACGGCAAACGAGCGATGGTGACCGGAGCCGCGAGTGGGATTGGCCGCGCGATCGCGCTGGCGTTTGCACGTGCGGGCGCAACGGTATGTCTCCTCGATCTGCAGCTGGAGGCGGCGCAGATCGCAGCGCATGAGATTGCGGAGCAGACAGACGGTGTGTGCGTTGCAGTGGCATGTGATGTGTCGGTGGAAGCTAGCGTCGAGAGCGCGTTTGCACAACCTGAAGCTGCCGCGCTTGACATCCTGGTCAACAGCGCGGGCATCGCGCATGTGGGTACGGTGCTGGACACGGCACCCGCTGACTTCGATCGGCTCTACCGGGTGAATGTGCGCGGCACCTATCTCTGCATGCAGGCGGCGATTGCGGGCATGCAGGCGCGGCGCTCTGGCGTGATCCTCAACATGGCTTCGATTGCCGCGACGGCTGGGCTGAGTCAGCGCTTTGCGTACTCGATGACCAAGGGGGCGGTGCTGGCGATGACTCTCTCCGTCGCAAAAGACTGCCTGCCGATGGGGATTCGTTGTAACTGCCTTTCGCCGGCGCGCGTGCACACACCCTTCGTGGACGGCTTTGTGGCGCGCAACTACCCGGGGCGCGAGGCGGATATGATGGCCACGCTGGCGGCTTCGCAACCGATCGGCCGCATGGGGACGCCGGAGGAGATCGCGACGCTCGCACTGTACCTTTGCTCCGATGCGGCCAGCTTTATCACCGGGTCCGACATTCCTATAGACGGCGGCTTCGCCACACTGCGCTAGGGGGAGGTCAGCGATGGATCTTGGTTTGCAGGACAGGGTGATCGTGGTGACGGGGGGTGCCTCCGGCATTGGGGAAGCGATCACGCGGGCGTGCCTTGCCGAAGGCGCGCAGGTGGTGGTGCTGAGCCGCTTGTCCGTGGGTGTGAACGAGTTTCTGGCAGAGATGAAAGCGGCCGAGCAGCGCTGCGACTTCATCGAGGTCGAGCTTGCTGAGCCGGACGCGTGCCGACAGGCGATACAACACGTACGCGCGCGCTACGGACGTCTCGACGGGCTGGTGAACAACGCCGGAACCAACGACGGTGTCGGCCTGGAACGCGGTGATCCGGAGCGCTTCGAAGCGAGCCTGCGCATCAACCTGCTGCACTGTTATGCGCTGGCGCACTATGCCTTGCCGCTGCTGAAGGAGTCGCGCGGCTCGATCGTCAACATTGCATCCAAGGTGGCGTTGACGGGGCAGGGCAACACCTCAGGGTATGCCGCGGCCAAGGGAGCACTGCTGGGGTTGACGCGGGAGTGGGCCGCGGAACTGCTGCCCTGCGGGGTACGCGTGAACGCCGTTGTGCCCGCAGAGGTGATGACCCCCGCCTATGGGGCGTGGGTAGGGCGCATGGCGGAGCCCGAAGCCGCCATTGAACACATCGCGGCACAGATCCCACTGGAGCATCGCATGCCGCGTGCCTCCGAGATCGCTGCGACGGTCGTGTTTCTGCTATCGCCGACGCAATCAAGCCACACCACGGGGCAGCAGCTGGTTGTGGATGGCGGCTATGTGCACCTGGATCGCATGCTTACGGTGCGGCCGCTCACCTGAGCTAATGCGCCACAAAGAAAAGGGCCTCTGCATCGCTGCAAAGGCCCCTGTTGTCTCAACGCAGGTTAGCCGTTCTGGCCGTCAGCGTCCGAGTGCAGCGTGCGGTAGCTCGCATTGCCCTTGGACCACACCAGCAGCAACAGATCCTTGCCGGCAGGGTTGCCATGGACGGCATCGACGAACCCTGTCGCTGACGCCGTGGGGCGGCGATTCACTTCAAGGATTACATCGCCGGGCTGCAGGCCGGCATCTTCCGCCGGGCTTGCGGGCCGCACGTTCTGCACAACGGTTCCGTGCACATCATCGGGCAGATTCAGCTGTTGCCGCACGTCCGCGGTGAGGTCGCCGACCGCAAGGCCCAACTTGCCGCTGCCGGGTGTGCCGCTGCCGTCGTTAGCCGCCACTTCCGCACCCTTCGCGTGGTACTCGCCGACGGTCAGGTCGACCGTCGTCAGCTTGCCGTCGCGCAGCACGCCCAGCGAGATCTTCGTTCCCGGCGCAACGCCGCTGA
>CAXTFS010000457.1:0-2477 GCA_964243395.1 uncultured Acidobacteriaceae bacterium
AACGCAAACTTGCTGCCGCGGGCAATGCGCTGGATGCGGAGTTGTCCACGCTGCTGGACTACATGACAACGATGAGCCTTGATCTTGGGCGAGCTGCGGGCGTCAGTGCCAACAAGATGCGTTACCAGATGAACCGCTTGCGGCGCATGGCGGCACGGTTTCAGCTGGATCGTGAGGGTTCGCTGCGCAAGCAGGCGACGATCATGACGCTCGATCTGTTTCCTGACGAGCACCTACAGGAACGACGTCTCGCGGGAGTCTGGTTTCTGGCGAGGTATGGTGAGGCTCTACCGGCGCTGTTGGTTGCGCATGCGGGCCAGGAGTGCCCTGGACATCGCGTGCTCTTCCTCTAGTCTCCGCGCAATGGGGCTCAGCGCGACCGGCGCAACGCTAAAATAGCTCATCGAGGTCGACGATGATGGGCAAGCAATCCATGAGAGATGAAGCGTTTGAGGTGACCTGCCCGGACTGCGGCGGTGTCCTCAAGATCGATCCGGCAACGCAGTCGATCATTGCGCACACCGCGGCGCCGAAGAAGCGCACCTTTGAGGATCTTGGTTCAGCGGCGCGGGCGCTGAAGGAGCAGGAAGCCCGGCGCGATTCGCTGTTTGCGCAGTCAGTCCAGGCGGAAAAGCATCGCGACGACGTGCTGGACAAGCGCTTTGCGGAAGCCCTGAAGAAAGCCAAAGAGACACCGCTCACGGGGAAGCCCCTGCGCGATTTCGACCTGGATTAGCGTTGCGCCTTGTGGTGAACCGCTCCGTTGGGAGGAGTTTCAACTCGTGCTCACGAGCCCGGGACGCTGAAGCCAAGTAAACTGAAGCTATGCCGCCGATTTTGAATGCCCAGGGCGTATCCAAGCGCTTTGGCGCGGTTCCGCTGTTCCAAGACATTTCCTTCCCCGTAAACGACGGCGACCGTATCGGCCTGATTGGGCCGAACGGTGCCGGCAAATCGACGCTGCTGGCCATCCTTGCCGGCGAGATCGACCCCGATGCCGGGGATGTGGCAATACGCAAGCGCGCCCGCATCGGCTATGTGCGCCAGATCTCGGAGTACCCCCGCGGCATCACCGCGCGCGCTGTGATTGAGGCGGCACTGGAGCAGGCCAAGGTGCCCGCGGACGAGCGGGAACAACGGCTTCGCGAGACACTGGGTCGCGCCGGCTTTGTCGATGCCGGCAACGCGGGCAATGTGCGGATGGACGCCGAGGCGGCCAGCCTTTCCGGCGGCTGGCGCAAGCGGCTGTCCATTGCGGAAGCGATGGTGCTTGTACCGGATGTCCTTCTGCTCGATGAGCCGACCAATCATCTTGACCTCGAAGGTATCGAGTGGCTGGAGGGTGTGTTGCGCGGCGCGAACTTCGCCGTCGTGGTAGTTACCCATGATCGCTATTTCCTTGAGAACGCGGCCAACGAGGTTGTTGAGCTGAGTGGTGTGTATGCCGAGGGCCTGCTGCGCGTGCACGGCAGCTACTCGCGTTTTCTTGAGGAGCGCGAGGCCTACCTGCAGTCACAACAACGTTTGCAGGAAGGTCTGCGCAACCGTGTCCGCACTGAGGTGGAGTGGCTGCGGCGTGGACCCAAGGCTCGCAGCACCAAGGCCAAGGCCCGCATCGACAACGCACACGATCTGATCTCACAGCTGGCCGATGTTTCAGGCCGTATGCGCAGCGCCACTGCGGGTATCGGGTTCGACGCGACGGATCGACAGACCAAACGGCTCATTGAGCTGGAGGATGTCTCGGTCACGCTGGGCGGGCGCGACATCCTGCACGACGTCAGCTTCGCGCTGGTGAACGGCGCGCGCCTTGGCCTGGTGGGGCCGAACGGCTCCGGCAAGACGACCCTGTTGCGAGCGATGACCGGGGAGCTGCCGGTGAGTGCCGGATTGGTGAAGCGCGCGGCCAGTCTGCGCGTCGTGTACCTCAGCCAGATGCGTGAGCTCGATGCGAAGCTCACCTTGCGACGTGCGCTCGCTCCGGACGCCGACGCGGTGGTCTATCAGGACCGCGTGGTGCATGTGGCCAGCTATGCCTCCAAATTTCTGTTCACGGGGGAGCAGCTGAATCAGCCGGTGGAGCGGCTAAGCGGCGGAGAGCGTGCCCGCGTGCTGATCGCCAGGCTGATGTTGCAGCCAGCCGACGTGCTGATGCTCGATGAGCCGACCAACGATCTCGACATCCCCACGCTGGAGGTGCTGGAAGAGGCGTTGCTCGAGTTTCCGGGTGCACTGGTGCTCGTCACCCACGATCGCTATCTGCTGGACCGGGTGTCCAACGTGGTGCTTGGATTGAACGGCAGCGGTGACGCCCAACTGTTTGCGGATTATGCGCAGTGGGAGGATTGGCGCAGCGAAGGCTCGAAGCTCTTACCCAAGGCGAACGGCACGAAGTCAGATCCGGTCGATGAGGTCGGGGTCCTGGCGGCCGGTCCAGGGCGCAAGAAGCTTTCCTACAAGGACCAGCGGGAGTGGGA
>CAXTFS010000458.1:0-2473 GCA_964243395.1 uncultured Acidobacteriaceae bacterium
GATGCCGCCTTCAATCGGTCCGCCAGCTTCAACTACTTTCTTGAAGACCGTTTCGAGGCCGGCGTCGCCCTGCGTGGTACCGAGGTGAAGAGCATTCGCGAAGGCAAGGCCAACCTCAAGGACGCGTATGGCCTGCTGAAAGACGGTGAGTGCTTTCTGCTCAACGCCCACATCGGTCCGTTCTCCCATGGCAATGCCATGAACCACGAGGAGCTTCGCACCCGCAAGCTCCTGCTGCACAAGCGCGAGGTCGAACGGCTGATCGCGGCCACCAAGCAAAAGGGGTACACGCTGATCCCGGTGCGCCTGTATTTCCGGAACGGTCGCGTGAAGTGCGAGATCGCGCTGGCCAAGGGCAAACAGGACTGGGACAAGCGGGCAACGGAGCGCAAAAAGGAAGCCGACCGCGAGACCAAGGCAGCCATCGCTCGCTCGCAACGCCGGTAGGCAAGCGTTTTCATAAAGCTATTCGGCTAAGATCAGCTTGTGAACACCAAGCTGATCTTCCAGGATCCCGCCGGCTTTGCCGTTCCGCTGCTCGCCATCTTTGCCGTCGACATTGCCAGCGGCAAGGACGGGGAGCCTTCGCCCGCCCTGCTCACTACCTCTGACGCACTCGCAAATGCCGCGGCGCGCTGGCTCACCACGGGGGAGTTCAAGGCCGGGCTGGGCGAGACCCTTACCCTGCATGGACCGGCCAACACGGCCGCTGCGCGCCTGGTCATCATCGGGCTCGGCAAGGTGAAGTCGCTTACGCCGCACGAGATCCGCAAGGGTGCCGGCACAGCGGTTCGCCTCGCCAAGTCCCGCGGCATCCGTGATCTCGCCATTGCCTTCCCTGAAGATCGTGCGCTGGATGACGAGCACCTCGAGACGCTTCCCTGCGAACTCACCGCGCGTGCCCTGGTGGAAGGTGCGCTGCTTGCGGACTTCGACATTGACACCTATCGCTCCGATCGCAAGGACACCTCGGTCACCGCCGTGACGGTGCTCTCGCTGGAAGGCGACCCGAAGACGCAGGCCGAGATGCAGAGCGGTGTCCATGATGGGATCATCGTGGGCGAGGCGCAGAACTTCGCGCGCTCGCTGGTCAATGAGCCCGGCAACGTGCTGACGCCAACCGAACTGGGCAAGCGTGCTGCCGCGATGGCCGCCGAAGTCGGCCTCGGCTGCGAGGTGCATTCCACAGACAAGCTGCTTGAGCTCGGCATGGGTGCTTTTGCTGCCGTCGCCCAGGGATCGGTCGAACCGCCGGCGCTCATCGTGCTGCGCTACGAGCCCGCGACGGCTCCGGCAGGCGACAAGCCCGTGATCGGCCTCGTTGGTAAGGGCATCACCTTCGATACCGGCGGTATCTCCATCAAGCCTGCTGAAAACATGGACAAGATGAAGTACGACATGGCCGGTGCCGCCGCCATGCTCGGCGCCATGCGGGCCGTCGCGCAGCTGAAGCCCGATGTTCGTGTGATCTGTGTCTGCTGCTCGGCGGAGAACATGCCCGACGCGCGCGCCTACAAGCCCGGTGATGTGCTGACGGCCATGTCGGGCAAGACCATCGAGGTGCTCAACACCGACGCGGAAGGCCGGCTGGTTCTCGCCGATGGTCTGCACTACGCGCAGCAGCTTGGCGCTACCCGGCTGATCAACGCTGCCACGCTCACCGGCGCGATCGGTGTCGCTCTGGGTCTGCTGAACGTCGGTCTCTTCTCCAACGACGACGCGACGGCCCAGCAGTTTATCGATACCCTGCCCGTCAGCGGAGAGAAGTACTGGCGCATGCCCTGCACCGACGACTATCGCGACCAGATCAAGAGCTCCATTGCCGACATCATGAATACGGGCAACTCGCGCTACGGCGGCTCTATCACCGCGGCCATGTTTCTGAAAGAATTCGTCAACGAAACGCCCTGGATCCACCTCGACATCGCCGGTACCGCCTGGATCGACACCGACAAGCCCTGGCAGAGCAAAGGCCCCAGCGGCATCGCGGTCCGCAGCATCGCTGAGTGGGTGCGCAGCTACGCCACGTAATCCCTACATCGCACTCGGAACCGCAATCCCAAGCCATCCCAACACCCGCACCAGCTCACGCCTGGCCACCGCTGCTGTCGCCAACAGCAGAGATCTCCGCAGCACATCGGTTTCCTTCAGGATGTTGTGACGGTGATAGAAGTTGTTGAAGCTCTGTGCCAGCGTAAAGGCATACCTCGCCAGCATCGCGGGCTCAGCCGCTGCGATTCCCTGCTCCAGCACCAGCGTCAAACGTGACGCCAGCAGCCAAAGCTCCCAGATGTCCGTTTCCGTCGCCAGCATCCCGGAGGAATCGAGATCCGCGACCGCGCGCAACGCGTCAGCCTCGCGGACACCCGCCTTGCGAAAGATGTTCGCCGCCCGCACCGCCGCGTACTGCACATAGGGACCCGTCTCGCCCTCAAAGCTCAGCGCATCCTGGTAGTCAAACGCGATGACCGTG
>CAXTFS010000459.1:0-2431 GCA_964243395.1 uncultured Acidobacteriaceae bacterium
GGTGTACACCCCGGCATGGCCATGCCCCTCATTCCATCCGGTGGTGTCCTCAAAGCGAAAGCCGGCGCGCACTTCCAGACGATCTGTGAGGTGGAAGGTGTCTTCGAGATAGGCCGCGGTGAACAGCGAACGCCAGGCCTCTTTGGTGGGTTGCGGCACCACGGTGAAGGTCTTGATGGTGCCGGCTAGAAATGTCTGCAGCGACGCAAAAGAGGCTTGCCCGTATTGGTTCTGCGCAAGGTTGTCATTGGATTGCAGGCGTTGTAGCCAGACGCCGGCTTCGATCTGATGTTTGCCGCGGGTGTAGAAGACGTGATCATCGAACGTGAACAAATTGCGCACAATGCCGTTGTTGGCACCCACGTTGGCGCCTGCAGTGGTGATCTGCGAAGCGCCGTTGGACGCAGTGGAACCGGCGATCACAACCGCACCTGTGGGCTTGCCGGCGACAAAGGTAGAGGTCTCTGCCTGCGTCGCCGGATCGACCGAGCCGAGAAACAGAAAGCTCGCGCGCGAGTAGCCGAAGCGTGCAGTGTTCAGCAGCCGTGGCGAGAAGACATGCTGCTCCTGCGCGCTCAGCACCTGCTCGCGCAGGTACTCGTCGATCAGCGAAAGCGGATCCTGCGTGGGTGTGTGTGCGACGGAGTCATCGATCGTGTAGACGGCGAAGAGCAGATCATTGGGCGTGAGGTTGGCATCGAAACGCGTCGTGCCGAAGTCCTCCCGGATGTGTTGTGCGGGCGAAGAGAAGGCTTCGGCGATGCCGGTCGCCACGCTTTGCCCCGCGCCATTTTTTGCATACAGCTCAGGCCCATTCTGCAAGGGCCAGAGATTGAGCAGCGGCACAACAGAAGGCGCGAGTGCGACCTCCGTCTCCACGCCCGCGCTGTCCGGGAGAAAGCCCTGGCGTGCCATGGTGTCGGGCACAAGTGTGACGTCGGAGAGACCCAGGTTCTGGCGATAGCCTTCGTAGTTGCCGAAGAGAAACAGCTTGTTTTTGCGCAGCGGCCCGCCCAGAGCGCCGCCGAAGTCATTGCGTTGGAACTGCGGTATGCGGGGCTGGTCGAAGTAGTTGCGCGCGTCGAAGTAGCTGTTGCGCAGGAACTCATACGCGGAGCCGTGCACCTGGTTCGTACCCGATGCCGTCACGATGGAGATCTGTGCGCCTTCGCGCTTGCCATAGGCAGCGGAGTAGCTGTCAGAGACGACGTTGAACTCACGCACACCATCGATGCCCAGCAGTTGCCCGCTGGTGCCGCCGGGCGTGTTGTTGATCAGGGAGGCGCCGGTGTACTCGATGCCGTTCAGGAGATAGAGATTGTCCTGTGGCCTGCGGCCTGCGACGGCGAACATGTTGCCCACCGAGGAGTTTGAGGTGCCCGTTGAGCCGGAGCGCTGTTGCGAGTAGTTCACCGTGCCTGGATTGAGCGTCAGCAGCTGGTCGTACGACCGCCCGTTGAGCGGCAGATCTTTGATTTGGCGCGCGTTGATGAGCCCTGCGGTCTGCTCGGTCGACGCGTTCACCACGGCTGCTGTTTCGTCGACGGTCACCGTCTCGCTGCCGACCACGACGAGTCGCAAAGGGAGATCCAGCACCTGACCGACCGTGAGTTGGACGCCACTGTGTTTGTACGGCGCGAAGCCTGGGACGGTGGCCGAGATCGTGTAGGTTCCGACCGGTACCGAGGGCGCGCTGTAGCGGCCGCTGCTGTCGCTGGTGAGCCTGCGTTCTGTGCCGGTGTCATCGTTGTGCACGGTGATGACGGCATCCGGAACGACCGCTCCGGAGGGATCCAGCACCAGGCCGCCTACGGTGCTGCCGACCACCTGCGCGAAAGCGAATCCGCTGTTTGCCCCCATGGGCAGCGAGTGAAGTGCGCCGGCGAGAGCAAGGGCAGAAAGCGGCGCGCGCAGACGGCGGCGGAGGGAACAGGCAGTGGAAGGCATGGAGCTCCTGAGGTCGGGTGCAACGTGCCGGCGATCTTTGTCGCGGCGTCGGTCATGATGATGTGCGTCCGGAAGGCTGTTGTGGGCGGCTGGTGCTGTCAGCGGCAACAACAACAGCGCAAATGGCCGCGCCTTGGCGCAAAGGCGAAGTTCATCGCATGCCCCCGAGGTGGACCGCACCGAACACAAGCGCCAGCGTCAGCAGCGCGATGAAGATCTCACCCAGCACGCCGACCAGAATGGGACGCCATCCCTGATTCACCAAGTCGCGCAGTTGCGTGCGCAAACCGACGCCGGCGAAGGCCGGCAAAAAGGCCCACTTGGACAGATTGGAAAGAGAGTTGAGCTGGCCTTTGGTGAAGAAGCCTGCCGTCGCCAGCACGGAGATCGCGACAAAGCCAAGGATGAACTTGGGAAATTTCTGCCAAAGGAACAGGGCCTTATTTTCGACGCGAGTGGCCTGACCGCGTGAGGCCCAATAAAC
>CAXTFS010000460.1:0-2397 GCA_964243395.1 uncultured Acidobacteriaceae bacterium
TATTTTGCTCTGTCGTACTGCTGATGTCATAGATGGACGACGCCACGGTGAACCAAGCGGAAATCTGCAGTTAACTCAATAGGATGTTGACTAATCCCTTGTTTCTCCTGCACCAAAACGGCGGAAGAACCATATTCCGACGGATTCCAGCCGGGCATTCTGTAAATCAGCGGTGGGTCTCGACGCTGATCAGCACCGTAACACACTGGATGTTCACATTTCCCTGGGGTTCAGTGTCTGCGCTGACTAACAGCCGGGGTGCCGCTCGGGCCGGTGGCCGAGCCGAACGAGATCGCGAAGGCCGCGCTGTTCCTGGCCTCGGAGGATGCGAGCTACGTTGCCGGCGCCGAGTTCTTTGTGGATGGCGGCAAGGCCCAGGTTTGACAAGCGCGTCAGGGTCCGGAGCAGTGTGCTGCTCCGGACTCATGTCCGCTCACCACCTCACTCGGCGCTAGCCCCGGCCGGGGTGACTACTTCGTTGCCTGAGATCGTGCGGTGAGTTTGTTTCCATCTGGATCGCGAAGGTAGGCGACGAACGCCCCGTTCGGGCGCTCAGTAGGTGGGCTTTCAATCGCGGCGCCACCATGCGTGGTGCCGGCCTTGTGCCAGGCGAGAACATGGTCTCGGCTCGCAGCGGCGATCCCAATAGTCCCACCGTTGGCCGCGGTCGCCGGATTACCATCGATCGGTGTCGTGATCATCAGCCGACCGCCATCGTGGGCATAGATCAGCCTACCTCGGGCATCCATTTCGCCGGGCTTGCCTCCCAGCGCGGCGAATGTGGCGTCGTAGAAGTTCCTAGCCCGCTCCAGGTCGTTGCTACCGATCATGACGTGAGTGAACATGCTTCCTCTCCAGAAAGGGGTCCGGGGAGCAAGCGATACCGTTGGCAAATTCACAAGCTCCGCGTTGACCCCACGTTGCGCGTCCAGGCCTCGCGGGAAGCCGCGGGAAGGTAGGTGCTGCGGCAATAGCCGCTGACCTTCAGCCCGGTGTCCCGGAGGTGCTGGGCGACCGAGGCGACGTTCTCCCCCTCAATCTCCCTTCGCCAGGGTGCAATGCCTCCGAAACCACGCGCGGCAACCGCCTCGATCGTCGCATGGATCGAAGCCTGGTGCCCGAGTGTGGCCGTGTTGATGGAGAAGCGGCTCAGGTCAGGCATCACCAGCGTCCCCCGGCAGGTCGAAGAAGCCGCAGATCGCCTCCACCTGGCCTTCCAGCATGTGGATACCCGGGTGTACCGGACAGCCGCGCCGCGCGGCCTCCCGCAGCAGCGGGGTCTCGGCGGGCTTGAGCACGATGTCGACCACCACCGTCCGGGGATCGAGCCGGTCGGTCCGCACCGGCAGGGGGTCGCCTTGAACCATGCCAAGGGAGGTGCAGTGCACGACCACGTCATACCCCGCTGCATCCGGCTCACCGTGGCGAACCGGCACGCGGGGGCTGGCCCGTCGCAAGCCATCGAGGAGAATGGAAACCCGGTCGGCGTCGAGATCGAACACCGCGAGGACCGCTGGCACCTCGTCCAGCACCGCGTGGGCCACGGCGCGCCCGGCGCCCCCGGCGCCCACCAGAAGCACCCGCCGGTTCTTGAGGCTATGCCCTTGCCGCGCAAGGCCGCGCACGAAGCCCACGCCGTCGAAGTTCTCCCCGAGCAGGCGCCCGTCTGGGAGCTTGCGGATCGCGTTCACCGCTCCCACCCGCTCCGCCATCGGCCCCACCGTATCGATGAACTCGCGGATCGCGATCTTGTGGGGGACCGTGATCACCAGCCCACCGAAGTTGCGTGCGGCGCGGAAGGCTGCGGCCATTGCGCCTAGCCCATCCCCGGCCACGTGCAGCGGAACCAGAACCGCCTCGATCCCTTTGCGTCGAAACGCGGCGTTGAAGAGCGCGGGCGACCCAGCCTGCGCGATGGGATCGCCCAGGATCGCGAACACCCGGGTCGCACCTGAAAGGGGGAGTGGGAGACCTGGCTCGCCCTGTCCAGCCAAGGCGCTCACGGCTCGATGCCGCGCACCGCGAGTACGCCCCGGTGAAGGCGTTATCGACCTCGGCGACCTTGCCAGGCAGGTGGCCGAAGCGGGATTTGAAGGAATGGTGGAACTTGAGGTCTTCTCTACACGGTTGTGGCAGCTGCCTCCTGACGAAATCTTGAATGCCGCCTCCTTGGCATGTGCTGATTTGTCTTCGCAAGCTGGGTTCGTCACACGCCTCAGGACAGACTGCCCGAGACCTGATTGACGCTGGCAGCGTTGGCCGGGCTTCCCGTCCCGATTTCCATGCTCCACCTCCGCTGTCCGGGGGGTCCGGTAGCCAACGGAACCGAAACTGCACTTCAGCTCGCCCCCGTGCGGGTCGCGCTCCAGCGCCTGCTGGACCTGCAAGGCCAAGCCA
>CAXTFS010000461.1:0-2389 GCA_964243395.1 uncultured Acidobacteriaceae bacterium
GGTGGGTATGATGTGGTCGTCGCCACCGCGAAGACCTACATCCAGGGCGATTTCCCCACGGGCTGGAAGAAGGCGCTGCACGACGGCTGGATCGCCGGCACCGCCTTTGCGCCGTCAGCGGGTCTGGGCGCGCCGAAGGCTGCTGCGCCGGTCGCGACGGCCCCAGCAAGCAGCGGCGACGCGCTGGAGATTCGCTTCCTCGCCGATCCGTCGCTCTACGACGGCCGCTTTGGCAACAATGGCTGGCTGCAGGAGCTGCCCAAGCAGATTACCAACCTCTCCTGGGACAACGCGGCGCTTGTCAGCCTCGACACGATGAGCAAGCTGGGCATCGAGGAAAACGAGGCGGTCGAGCTCAGTCTGAATGGCCGCAAGATCATCACGCCGGTGCTCATGGTTCCCGGCCATCCCAACGGCTGCGTCACGCTGCACCTCGGTATGGGCCGCCGCGCTGAAGCCGGCCGCGTGGCCGCAGGGTATGGCGTCGATGCCTATCAGCTGCGCACGGTGGATCAGCCCTTCGCCTCGGCGGGGCTGAGCCTGACGCGCGGCAAGGGAACCTACGATCTGTGCGTCACCAAGGTGCACAACATCGAGCACCGTGGCCATTACGCGCAGCACGACCTGGAAAAGAAGGAGTTCGACACTGAGGGCACGTACTCGCTTGCGGGGCATGAGGCGATGGAGCGTTCCATCATCCGCTATGCCACCTACGAGGAGGCGTCCAGGGATGCCGACTATGCGCACACGGGCGCCAGTGGCACCTTTGTCAACAAGGTTGGTTACAATCCGCAGGGCGAAGCGCCAAAGCACGATGAGAGCTTCTTCCCCGATGCCTGGCGTTATGACCACATCGACGAGTCCTCCAAGCAGCTGCAAAACGCCTGGGGTATGTCGGTCGATCTGAACTCCTGCATCGGCTGCAACGCCTGCGTGGTGGCCTGCTATGCGGAGAACAATATCGCCGTCATCGGCCGTGAGCAGGTCAAGGTCGGCCGCAACATGCAGTGGATCCGCATCGACAACTACTACGAAGGCGATCTGCATGCTCCGAAGGCGCACTTTCAGCCCATGATGTGCCAGCACTGCGAAAACGCCGGCTGTGAGCAGGTCTGCCCGGTGGGCGCGACGGTGCACACACCCGAAGGCCTGAACACCATGGTGTACAACCGCTGCGTCGGCACACGGTATTGCTCGAACAACTGCGTCTACAAGGTGCGCCGCTTCAACTTCCTGCTGTACTCCGACTACGACACGGAGAGCCTGAAGTTCATGCGCAACCCGCAGGTGACGGTGCGCTCGCGTGGCGTGATGGAGAAGTGCACCTACTGCGTGCAGCGCATTGAGGCCGCGAAGATTGAGGCGGACAAGCAGAACCGGGCGGTGCGTGACGGCGAGATCCTCACGGCGTGCCAGGAGACCTGCCCAACCGACGCCATCATCTTTGGCAACAAGAACGACCCCACCAGCAAGGTAGCGAAACGCAAGGCTGCCGAGCGCGATTACCAGGTGCTTGCCGATCTGAATTACCGTCCGCGTACGACCTACACGGCCGGTGTCATCAACCCGAACCCGGAGCTTGCATAGATGGCTACCCAGGGACCGATTCACGATCCGGAGACGATCATTGATCCAATGATCGATCCGCGTACCGGCGAGTACGCGGTAATTGCTCCGGGTCATAACTTCAAGAGCGTCACGCAGAAGATCGCGGGCATCGTGCTGACGGCGAATACGCCGTGGGCATGGTTTGGTGGTTTCTTTGTCGCCGCCACGGTCGCGAGCATGGTGCTGGTCGCCCTCACGTGGCTGGTGCTCAAAGGCGTCGGCATCTGGGGTGTCACCATCCCGGGCGCATGGGGCTTCGCGATCATCAACTTCGTTTGGTGGATCGGTATCGGCCACGCCGGCACGCTGATCTCCGCGATCTTGCTGCTGTTTAAGCAGACCTGGCGCAACTCGATCAACCGCTTTGCGGAAGCGATGACGATCTTCGCCGTCGTGTGCGCCGGCATGTTCCCGCTGATTCATATCGGGCGCCCGTGGCTCGGGTACTGGCTGCTGCCCTACCCCAACACGATGAATGTGTGGCCGCAGTTCCGGTCGCCGCTGGCGTGGGACGTCTTTGCGGTCTCGACCTACGCGACGATTTCCATCGTGTTCTGGTATATGGGCATGATCCCGGACTTTGGCACACTGCGTGATCGTGCCAAGCTGCCGATCGCCAAGTACGCCTATGGCCTCCTGTCGCTCGGCTGGCGTGGCTCAACGCGTCACTGGGTGCGTTACGAGACCGCCTCACTGCTCCTTGCGGGACTTTCCACGCCGCTGGTGCTCTCGGTACACACCACCATCTCCTTCGACTTCGCGATCGCAGCCATGGCCGGCT
>CAXTFS010000462.1:0-2385 GCA_964243395.1 uncultured Acidobacteriaceae bacterium
GGCGCGACCAGCGGCAACCGGTTGCGCGTAGTCTCCTCCGCGACGGATTGCGACCGCGACGCGCTGCTGTTTCGCGTGGTCGTCGAGGGCGACGGCCTGGTGTGCCACGAGGGCACGGTGAGCTGCTTCACCAAACCGCTCAGTGTAGGCAGGAAAGAGCCCTTGGCGGCCGGAAGTGCGGTCTAGCCATGGCAAACAAGCTGAAACTCGGCATCCCCAAGGGCAGCCTGCAGGACGCTACCATTGCGCTGTTCGCGCAGGCGGGCTGGAACATCTACGCCAGCGGACGAAGCTACTTCCCCTCCATCGATGACGCGGAGATTGAGTGCATGCTGGTGCGGGCGCAGGAGATGGCGCGCTACGTGGAGCATGGTGCGCTCGACGCCGGGCTAACCGGCAACGACTGGGTGCTCGAAAACGAGAGCGATGTGGAACGGGTCACCTCGCTGACCTACTCCAAGCAGAGCCGCGTCCCGGTCAAGTGGGTGCTTGCGGTGCCTGAGGACTCACCCTTCCAGCGACCGGAGGACCTGGCCGGCAAGGTCATCGCAACGGAATTGGTGGAGTACACCAAGCGTTACTTCGCCCGAAAAAACATCCCGGTCAAGGTGGAGTTTAGCTGGGGCGCGACCGAGGTGAAGCCGCCCACCCTGGCCGACGCCATTGTCGAGGTCACGGAGACCGGCTCCAGCCTGCGGGCCAACCGCCTGCGCGTTCTGGAAACGCTGATGGAGTCGGAAACCCAGCTCATCGCAAACAAGGCATCCTGGGCCGATGAGTGGAAGCGCTCCAAGATCCATACGCTGAGCCTGATGCTGAACGGCGCCATGGCCGCGCAGACGCAGGTCGGGCTGATGCTGAACGTGGAAAAGACTAACCTGGATGCAGTGCTGGGCGTGCTGCCCGCGCTGAACTCGCCCACGGTCTCGGAACTGCGGGACAAGCAGTGGGTCGCCGTGAACACCATTCTGGAGCAGTCCGTGGTGCGTGAGGTGATTCCACGGCTCAAAGCCGCTGGCGGCACCGGCATCGTGGAATACCCGCTGAGCAAGGTCGTGCTATGAGTCTCGCTACCTCCTACCGCAACACACAGGAAGCCGCATGAAGATCTTCTGGATCGTGCTTGCCGTCGTCCTTCTTGCCCTGGCGATTACGGCGCTGGTGAACTACCTGCTGCAACGGCAACGGCAGGCCCGCGCGCAACGCGAGGGTGTAGTCGTATACGCCACCGTGGTGTCCGTCGAAGCCGTCGGTGGGTGGGCCAAGCAGCTGGCGATGAAGGCCATCGTGCTGCGCCTGCAGGAACCCGGTGCCACCGTACCGCGCGAGGTTACGCTGCGCACGCGGGTAGCGCCGGGCCAGAAGCTTGCGCCAGGGATGATGCTTACCGTGGCGGTCGACCCGGGCAATCCCAAGCGCATCTACCCTGCCAGTCCTGAAGCTGCATCACGCCTGGTGGTCACCGGCTCCCGCCAGGAACGGCGGATGATCAAGTCACAGAGCACACGCCTGAAGCCACGCACGCAGGTCACACGTACCACGGGCCGGTTCCCGGGGCGTTAGAAAGACGCAGATGAAGATCCTGAAGACATTTGGCGAAGGCGCCAAGGCCGCCGAAACGGCCATCAAGTTGATTGAAACCCGCGGCGCCGCGAATACAGCCAAGGTAGACGTCACCGTGCGCACGATCCTGGCCGATGTGCGCCACGGCGGCGACGAGGCGGTGCGCGAGTACGCCGGCCGTTTCGATTCCCTCACCACCGACGCGCCCCTGCTGGTCAGCCGCGAAGAGATGGGGGAGGCATGGGACAGCACAGGCGAGAAGCTGCGCGCCGCGCTACGTCTCGCGCAGGCCAACATCCGTGCCTTTGCCGAACGCCAGCTGCCCAAGTCGTGGAGCTTTCGACCCCAGGAGGGCATGGAGGTTGGGCAGATCGTTCGCCCACTCGGCTCCGTAGGTTGCTATGTGCCCGGCGGTCGCTATCCGCTGCCCTCCACGCTGCTGATGACCGCAACGCCGGCGCAGGTGGCGGGTGTGGAGCGCATCGTGATATGCAGCCCCAAGCCGGCGCGCGAGACCCTGGCCGCCGCGCACCTCGCCGGCATCACCGAGTTCTATCGCATCGGCGGCGCACAGGCGGTGGCCGCCATGGCGTATGGCACGGAGACCATCGCGGCGGTGGACAAGATCGTTGGCCCGGGAAACTTGTACGTCACCGCGGCCAAGCTTGCGGTCTCGCACGAGACCGGCATCGATATGCCGGCGGGACCGACCGAGATCGTGGTCACCAGCGAGGCCGGCGATGCGACCGGCATTGCGGCCGATCTGGTCGCGCAGGCCGAGCACGATCCCGAGACGCTGCCGCTCTTCATCACCAGCAATGC
>CAXTFS010000463.1:0-2381 GCA_964243395.1 uncultured Acidobacteriaceae bacterium
CACATGCTCGACTGGATCTTCGCCGGAACGCTCGACCTGGTAGAGCAGGCGCATCACGGCCTCGTTGGCCCCACCGTGCAGTGGGCCCTTCAGTGCGCCGATCGCGCCGGTGATGGCCGAATGCATGTCAGACAAGGTGGCGGCGATCACGCGCGCGGCAAAGGTGCTGGCGTTCAGCTCGTGATCAGCATGCAGAATCAGCGCTACATCGAGGGCGCGCGTTGCCGTTTCGGTAGGCTTGGTCCCGGTAAGCAGCCAGAGAAAGTTGCCCGCATGCGACAGGCTGGGATCTGACGGGACGACCTCTTCGCCCTTGCGAATCCGGTCGAACACGGCTACGAGCATGGCTACCTGAGCCGTGAGCGAGAAGCTTTTGCGCAGATTCGCCTCGTGCGTGGTGGCCGTGGCGTCGGGGTCGTAGATCGACAGGAGCGATACCGCTGTCCGCAGCACCTCCATCGGCGAGGCGTCCTTGGGCAAAGTGCGCAGAAACGCAATCACCTCGGGCGGCAGTTGACGTGCCGCCGCAAGCTCCTTGGAAAAGGTGCTCAACTCTGTGGCCGACGGCAGCTTGCCATACCACAGCAGATACGCGGTCTCCTCGAAGCTGGAGCGATCGGCAAGCTCGTGGATGTCAATCCCGCGATACGACAGGATGCCTTTGCCGCCATCGATAAAGCAGATGGAGGACTCGTTCGCGATGACGTCCTGCAAACCCTTGGGTGCTGTGGCGGTGCTCGACATCTGTGGCCGTCTCCGAGGTTGTTACAAACAACGCCCTTGATTATGGAAGATCGTGAAATCCGTTGTCACGGCTCCGTGTCCGAATATCGTAGCCGGTGGCCGGACTTTCGCGTTAGCTGGTCTCACCGAACCGTGCAGGCGAGAAGGCCTCGGTGTCAATCGCCGGCCGATGGCCCTGTACCAGATCTGCCATGACCAACGCCGTACCCGGCGCAAGCAGGATGCCGTTGCGGTAGTGGCCGGCCGCGATGAAGACGGTCGGGCTGCCCTTGCCTAACTGGACAGACGGCAAGTGGTCCAGTGACGGCAAGTGCCCCAGGAGCGGCAGGCCGTCGGGCGTGGCGGGCCGCAGTCCAGCCCAGCTCTCCACGGCAGGGAAGATCGCGGCGTCTCCAATCTCCGGAACGAGCTCCGCGGCATGGCGGCGCAGCTCCGCGAGGGATTGTGGATCGGTCGTGAGGTCGAACCCGGCATCCTCCACCGTGGCTCCGATCAGCGCCGTGCCCGCCTGCGGCCCCTGCGTTCGGGGGACGATGTACATGTGCTCCGCGCGGTACACCTCGTCGAGGCGGTGCGGTCCCGGCATGCGCACGCGCAACATCTGCCCCTTGCGTGGAAAGACGGCGGCGCGCGCAGCCCAGGCTCCCGTGGTGTAGATCACCGCGTCTGTCTTCAGCAAGCCGGCATCTTCCTTGCCGCCCAGAGCACCCGAAGGATCATCCCGCTCACGCAAGCGCACGTCGGCTGCAAGGACTGCCTGGCGCAGAGCAGGAAGCAACTGTCGCGGATCGAGGGAGTCTTCCGCGATGCGCAGAACCTGCCCATTCACAAGGGTTTGCCGGGTGAAGCGGGTCTGGAGCGGCACCCTCAGTCCGGAGAGCTCCCCTACGCGTCGGAGGTACTCGGGATACGCATTTGCACTAAGTTGTGCCAGCGCGAGCAGTTGGGGCGGATTGTGGGGATCGTGCACCGCCAGCATGCCCGCCGCGGCAGAGGATGCCTGCTCTCCGGCGACCCCCTTGTCGGTCAAGGTGACGGAGGCGCCGCGTCGGCGCAGCTCGAGCGCGATGCTCAGACCCATCACACCTGCGCCAAAAATCAATACGTCGGAACCGTGAGAGTTAAGCCCCAAACTTCCGCTGTCCTCCGTACAAGTGTAGTTTGGTGGGTGAGTCGCGTCGGCAGCCGGCACGAAACTACTGGCTGAAACCAACGTCCATGAAACCAGAGCCTTGTTCACTGCATGTGTGGAGCAGAACCGGTGGGCGGACAGAACAAAGGAGCAAAGATGAACGAGCGGAATGAAACCTATGCGGAGCACCGGGCTCCCAACTGGCTGGTCGGTCTGACAGTTCTCGCGTTGGTCGCTGCACTGGGTGCGCTGGGATGGGCACTTGGCTTGCAGAACCATCTTGCTGTAGCGGAAGGCAAGCTCTCCGCGGCCACGCAGCAGAACTCAGCGCTTGCTGAGCGGATTGAAGACACCAACGAACGTCTGCGGGCCCAGGGTGAAGCGCTCGGACAGAGCGTTGGCCTGACACAGAAGCAGCTCGAAGAGCGTTCACAACAGCTGGTGGCAACACAGCGGAGTGCGGTCGCCGTGACCCGGCAACTGCAGAAGCAGCAGGCCATCACAC
>CAXTFS010000464.1:0-2354 GCA_964243395.1 uncultured Acidobacteriaceae bacterium
CTTCAACAACCTCCCGTACGACTTCGATAACCCGAATGAGTACATTGGCCGCACGCAGCTGGATCACACCAACGAGCTGAGCTTCGGTGGCAGCGTCGATGTGCGCTACGGTGTGCGGGTCGGCCTGGTCGGTCACTTCTTCTCCGCTCCGGCCAGCTCGCTTGTTCTGGACAATCAGGGCAACTCCACGGCAGGTGAGATCTTCCGCTCTGACGTGACCGGCGACGGCACCACGGGCGATGTCGTCCCGGGCACGGTGCCCGGTGCGTACATGCACAGCGTCAAGGGTGCCGGACTGAATCGTCTGATCAACAACTACAACGCCACGCAGGCCAACTCACCCACACCCGCGGGCCAGGCACTGATTGCAGCCGGTTTGCTTACACAGAACCAGTTGCAGGCCTTGGGCGGTGTACAACAGCAGATTGCCTTGGCGCCGACGGTTCCCTTGCCGAACAGCGCCTTCCGCGCGCTCGACGCAAGCGTCAGCTACCCGATCCGCTTGAGCAAGCTTCGTGAGGGGCTCAGTATCGAACCGGGCGTCTCAATGTACAACGTGGCTAACTTCAGCAACTTCGGTCTGCTTTCCACCACCAGCTACACGCTTGCCAACACCAACGATGCTGGCGGCCCGGTGGGTGTGGTGAGCAACTACCTCAACGGACCCAACAACCACGCGGTGCAGGATGGCGTGCGGACGCAGCGCAGCGCGGGCACCTTCGATCAGGGCGCACCTCGTTCGACGGAGTTCCAGCTCAAGGTGAACTTCTAACCTCCAACCAGGCAACGCAAGAAGAGGGCGGCGAGATCATCTCGCCGCCCTCTCTATGTTTGCCTGTGTCTTCCGCGTCTCGCGCAGCCGGACCTCGCGCCGCTATTTCAGCCGGCGGATGAACAGGTTCTCCAGCTTCTCCTGCTGGCCGGAGCGCGGCTTCGGATTGATCCCGTTGCTTGCCGTGTTTTCGGCAATCTGTTCCAGCGTCAGCTTGCCCGAAAGCAGGTCTTTGCCTGCCGGTGTTGTCCAGCCGGCATAGCGCTCGTCGATGACCTTCTTCAGCGTGCCATCCTCGTACATGCCGGCCGCGAGCAGGAACGCGTGGGCACAAAGGTCGGCCCCGCCGATGTGGGCGTGGATCATGTCCTCAGGTTCAATGGACTGACGACGCACCTTGGCGTCGAAGTTCATGCCCCCCAGGCCCAGCCCGCCGCCGCGGATGACGTGATACATCGAGAGCGTCATCGAGTAAAGATCGTTCGGGAACTGGTCCGTATCCCAGCCGAGCAGCGGGTCACCGCGATTGATATCGAGCGAACCGAGGATGCCCAGATCGGCCGCGGTAGCAATCTCGTGCTCGAAGCTGTGGCCCGCGAGCAGCGCATGGTTGGCTTCAAGGTTCAGCTTTACCTCGTTCTCCAGGCCATGCTGCTTCAGAAAGCCGAACACCGTCGCCGCATCGAAGTCATACTGGTGGGCGGTGGGTTCCTTCGGCTTCGGCTCGATCAGGATCTGCCCCTTGAAGCCGGTCTTGTGCTTGTAGTCCACCACCAGCTGCAGCATGCGTCCGAACTGCGCGAGTTCCTGCTTCATGTCGGTGTTCAGCAGACTCTCGTAGCCTTCGCGGCCGCCCCAGAGCACATAGTTCGAGCCACCCAGCTGCATCGTGACATCCATGCAGTGCTTGATCGTGGTGGCGCTCCAGGCGAAGACGTCAGGGTCAGGGTTGGTGGCCGCGCCGGACATGAAGCGCGGATGCGAGAACAGGTTCGCAGTACCCCACAGCAGCTTCGTCGACGAGCCTTCCATCTTCGACTGCAGGTAGTCGGCCATGGTGTGAAGGTTCGCCAGCGTGCCTTTCAGGCCGTCGCCTTCCGGCGTGATGTCGCGGTCGTGGAAGCAGAAGAATGGCAGGTCAAGTACACGGAACAGCTCGAACGCGGCATCGGCCTTGTCTTTGGCCGACTGCATCGGATCCGATCCGGACATCCAGGGGCGGTTGATGGTCGGCGCACCGAACGGGTCGCTACCGTTCATCGCGAGCGAGTGCCAGTACGCAACGGCAAAGCGCAGGTGCTCGCGCAGCGGCTTGCCGAGCACGATCTTGTCAGCGTCGTAGTAGCGGTACGCGAGTGGGTTCTCGCTCTCGGGCCCCTCGTACTTCACGACGGGGAACGGACTGAATACGGTGTTACTCATGGCTTGCTCTCCAGGGAACTGCACCCTCCGAAGATACAGGGGCCGATGCGCACTCGTCAGCCTGCCGGCAGCTATTGCGACCCGCAGGCTCGATCGCCGCTCAGGTGTGGCCGCCGTGGTACGGGTGTCCGGCAAGGATGGTGAGCGCGCGATACACCTG
>CAXTFS010000465.1:0-2271 GCA_964243395.1 uncultured Acidobacteriaceae bacterium
GTTCGCATGCAGCAGGAGTGCCCCCTCGTGCGGCGTCTGAATGGTGAGGTCCGTCGCCCCGGCTGGCTCGGACCCGAGATCCAGCACCACGCCACCACCCACGGTCGGCAACCTGGTCTGCTTGGTAGAAACGTCCTGGTTACCGTCGGCTCTCCACCAGCGAAAGGCGTGCCGCTGCACAGAGACATGCACCAACCCATCCGTACTTGAGCCCGTAACAGTGACTCTGCCGCGAGGGTCCGTGAGCGTCAGCAGCCCTCCCTTTGGCAGGGGCGCACTGAGGTCCACGGCGGTGATCGCCTGATCACCCAGGAACCAGTTGCCCCAAGGCATTTCCGCAAATCTCTCGTTATCGTCGAAGTTCCGGTGGATCCAGTCAGCCCGGTTCTCGGCCGCCATTGTTGCCGCGCCGATGGCGGCCAACAACAGTAGCAGGGTCGTGGTCGCCGCACCCAGGCTTCGCCGAGGAGGCAAACCGGACGGCAGTGTGGCCCCGCGCTGACGATCCCAGGCCCATTCCAGCAGCAAGACAATGCCGGCCCCCACCAGCACGATCGGCCACCAGCGCGCGTACCAGGCAAACAGCGTCTGCCAATGCAGGCGGCCGGTCTCAAGCAGCAGAAACACGGTCCCGAGAAGAATCAGGAGCAGAGGACCCGCGGCGGAGGTGCGTTGTGCCGCGCGGAATTGTGCGCGAGCCATGGCATTGCGGCGAGCCTGTGCTGCGGCCGCCGCCGCGCGTTGCGCCTGCTGCGCGCGGCGGTCGAAGGGCTGGTTCACGTACGGGTTCGGGGCGGCACGGAATGGCGGTGGCGGCGGTGATGCACTCACGGGGATCCTCGCATCGGTTCACGGTCTTGCGTCTATTGCGCGGAGAAACGGCCTGTCTTTATAGCCCGAGCGGACCAGAGCCGGCAGGTGCTCCCGAGGAAGCTGACCGCGCTTCCACTTCGGCTGTACCGGGGAACGAAGCCTCAGACAAGCGCTGTGCGAGAAGCATTGCGCCCCAGACCACGAGAAGGATCGGCCAACTGCGGCGGAGCGGCAGGGCACCTGCATCCTGTAGCGCGAGCAGGCCCGCCACGGTCAGCAGCAACACGGGCGCCAACAGCGCGGCCACCCAGCTTGATCCGGGCTGCCGTCCCGTTGACGAGGAGCGCAGCACTTCTATCCGGCGGGTCGCTGTCCAGAGCGCCAGGGCCGCAAGCAGCGCGGGGACCAGCCACCGGCCGTTGAGGCGCCACTCAGGAAGCAGGTTGCCGAGCAGAAAGAGCGCACCCAGCCCTATCAGCCAGACTGCTCCGGTGGGAAAGCGACGCGTGCTGCCAGCTGGGCTTCCGCTCGCCGGGGTCGACCCGGGGAGGTTCCCGGCAGCTTGGTCGAATCCCGTGTACGTCTGTGCGTAGGGTACCTGCGTCGGTGGGGTGAACGAGGCCTGGGTTGGCGGGTCGGAAACATCAGCGACGGGTCGTGCATACGGTGCGTAAGGCACCTCCGCCGCAGGCATGGGCGGCGGTGGTGGCGTCGCAGCCTGGCTGGCCTGCTCCGCCGCAGCGGCCCATCCCGAAACTCCCGCCGACGCACTGGTCGCATCGGGTTGGCTGGTTTGATATCTTGCGCTGTTTGGGTAGGCCGCCGCCGCAGTCGTGCCAACCGGAGGCAGGGTACGGCTGAATCCTAGGCGATCACCCAAATCGTTCCATCCAAAAGGGTTCGGCAAAGGGAGTCCGTCCCGCCGCGCTTGTGCCGTGTGGTAGGCCTCGAAGGCCTGGTAGAAGATCCAGCCCCAAACCAGCCACCATATGCCCCAGTAGGAGTTGTCGGCCAAGGCAACCAGGACGACGAACACAATCAGGTGCACGACTCCCTTGGGGTACTGCCCGTTGTACATGGCGCCCACGCCCGGGATCAGTCCAAGAAATCCGGCGAGGACCGGATTCGGCTCATTCGCTCCAGGGCTGGCCGGGATACGGGGGTATGTGCCGGCCGGTCGCGCCGCATTGACAGGCGTCCAGCCGGGAGCCGCGGCGGTGCCTGCGCGTGCCCCTGCGCAGGGCTCGCAGAAGATCCCGTTGCCCACGCGGCGGAGCGAATCCGTCGTCAACGCACGCCCACATTGCTGGCAGAAGCCCGCGCGCTCGGTCCCGGGGGCACCTCCGCCAGATGCGGCCCGGCTCTCCGGTGTATTGGTTTCGTCAATCATTGCCGCTCCTCTCTGGCGCCCGCGTTGGCCGGGCTGTTTTCTGTCTTTTGCGCGGTGCCTTTCCTTTG
>CAXTFS010000466.1:0-2269 GCA_964243395.1 uncultured Acidobacteriaceae bacterium
AATCGGCGCCGTTAAGATTGTTCCATTGCACTTAAATATAGCAGTGCTATTATTAACTATGGAAGCGACGCTGGTGCCGAACCGGATTGCCGAACGAAAACTGCGGGACAAGCAGGCGCGCCGGGAACAGATTGTGAATGCCGCGCGACGGATCGCGGAGCTGGCAGGGTGGTCCAACGTCACAGTTCGGCGGCTCTCGGAGGAGATCTCCTACAGCCAACCGGTCTTGTACGCTCACTTCGGAAGCCGCGAAGGGATTCTTGCCGCGGTTGCTCTTGAGGGTTTTGGGGAGCTGGGTCTGGCCCTCGAGAAGGCGCGGGGACGGGTCAAGCGTGGAAGCGCGATTGAGTCGGTGGCGGCCACCTACCTGGCGTTTGCCGCGTCGTCACCCGCAGTGTATGAGGTGATGTTTTCACTGAGCCTGAGCGTGCCCTTTGCTGACGCGGCTACGCCTCCGCAGCTGCGCTTCGCGTTTTCGCAACTGCTGGAGTTGTTTGAGGGGCAGAGCTCGAAGTCAGAGGTTGTGTCGGAGCTGTTCTGGGCAGGGCTGCATGGGATTGCGGAGCTAACGCGAACCAAGCGATTTCCGCGGAGCCGTCAGAGAGAGCGCGTGAGGGCGCTGGTCGAGCTTTTCACGCTCCCACGGTAAGACGGCACAGGTGGTGAATGCGCGATGGGCCAGCCGGCGAGGGCGGATGGGATGGAGTCGTTGCTTTCGAGCTCGCAGATAGGTTTGGGAATGGCGCGGCACGTGAGATGACGGCCTCCTGGGCGGCAGGTCCTTCGGCTATCTGGGGACGGCCGCCGGGGGGGCGGCAACGGGGGAGGTCAGGAACGCTGCTGCGTCTCTGGCCAGCTGAGCGCGCACCTGCGGATCGATGTAGGCTGCGTGTCCGCCGCGATAGCGGACGTTTTGCACCCGCTTCTGCGCGTCGTCTGACAGAAAGAGGTGATCGAGCGTGTAGTTGACGGTGGCGAGCGGGGTTGCGAGGTCGAAGTAGCCGGATGCGATGAAGATGCGAAGCTGCGGGTTAGATTCGAGCTCCTCTGCAAGCACGGGGGCGCGATCGGTCGAGCCGCCGGAACGATCCCACAGGGTGGAGGTCCAGTCGGCGCGAGGGGCTTGCGCGGAGGGCCAGCGACCGCCGAACGGGCCGGCGTAGAGCATGTCGCTCTTCCAGCCGAGCTCATCGCGGAGGTAGGGGACGACATGCGTGTCGAGACCGTTCTCGAGACTGGGATCCTGGTCGACCTGATATGGGGCGTTTGGATCGCTGAGTGTGCCCGTGATGCGGGTGTCGTAGTGGCCGACAAATTTCTTTCCATTCGGGCCAAGCACGTCGACCGCGAAGTCGTCGGGCGACAAGCGAAGGTTGGTCTTGGTCCAGACATCGGCGGCGATGCCGGTGAAGGAGGCAAGCCTGGTCGCGATGGCTTGCTTTTCTGATGCGGGCAGCCTGTCGCCTGCCACCAGCGCGGACAGGTAGGGACCTTCCGCCCAGTGCTCGCTCTCGTTCACCAGCTTGTCCAGATCCGACGAGGGGCCGGGGAGCTTGCCCTGCGCATAGGCCGTGGCTGCATAGTTTGGCAGAAGGAACGCCTGCAGCAGATCGGGGTTGTTGCTGCCGAAGTCCAGCACGGTAGACAGCAGCATGATGCCGCTGACCGGAATGTGCCGACGCTCGAGGACCGCAGCCACACCGACCGCGCGGTAGGTGCCGTAGCTCTCGCCCACCAGGTACACGGGCTGCTGCGCGGTGTTGAAGTGGGCGCGGAAGAGGCGAATGAACTCCGCGACCGAGTCCGCGTCGCCGGAATCACTGAGGAAGGTGTGCTGCGACTCCGGTGTGGCCGCATATCTGTAGCCGGTGAAGATGGGATCCACGAAGACGAGGTCGGCGAAGCGCAGCCAGGTGTCCTGGTTATCCAGCAGGGGACCATGCAGGTCAGCACGGCCGGCGACGCGGTCGGGCAAGCGTCGCGAACCCATGGCACCGAGTTCCAGCAATCCTGCGTTTGAACCCGGCCCGCCGTTCCAGATGAAGACCGTCGGTCGAGGCTTAGAGCTATCGGCGCCGGGGGCCGTGTAGGCGGCGTAGAACATGCGGCCATGGACCACGTTCTGCTCATCGCGAAGAGAGAGGTACCCGGCACGGGCGGTGTACGCGAGGGTGGTTCCGTTCAGATGCAGTGTGTGTTGCGGGGGGATCGGTTCGTCGGCGTCGCTGATCGTGGCGGGGGGCTGCGCCGAGGGACGGGGGAGTGGCAT
>CAXTFS010000467.1:0-2220 GCA_964243395.1 uncultured Acidobacteriaceae bacterium
GCTACGAGACCATGTTCAAACTCGATCCGCAATCCTGGCACGTACACCAGGTACTTGCGGAGTCGGCTGTGGAACAGTCCAACGAGCCCGACGCGATCGAGCAATACAAGCTCACCATTGCCTCCGCTCCGCCGCAGAGCGGATTGTATGAGGCGCTCGGCAGTGCCGACTGGCGTAATGGCAAGTACGCCGAAGCGCAAGCGGCCTACGAGCAGGCCATCAAGATCGATCCGGATGACATCGTGGCGGTGTATAAACTCGGCTGTCTGCGCATCGACCGCGGCGACGCCCCGGGCGGTAAGCCGCTGCTGGAGCAGGTGCTGAAGGTCGACCCGTCGCTCACGATGACCTCGTACTACCTGGGCCGCGCAGAGATCCAGCTCGGCAACGATGCGGCGGCGATTGCGGATCTGCAGCGCACCATTCACGACAATCTCGATGACGACACAACCAAGCAGGCCTACTTCCAGCTTTCGCGGGTCTATCGCCGCACGCATGACTTCCCTGCTGCGGAAAAGGCGCAGGCGGAGTACCGTTTCCTGGACCAGAAAAGCAAGGATGTGCTGCAGGAGAAGCTGAACCAACACCGCCTTCGTGCCGATCGCGACACCACAATCCCTCCGCCCTCGCAGAGTGAAGTGCCTCCACAATGATCACCTTCATGATCATGACAACCAAGATGACGCGACCGGAGATTCGATGAATTCGATGGCTTCGATGAAGCTGAACACTGCTCCTCTGCTCGAACGACGCAGCTTTCTGAAGGCTGCCGGCGCCGCGTCCGCATTTGCCGCAGTTCGACCATGGCAGGCACTTATTGCAGAGTTGCCTTCCCCTGTGGCCAAGCTCTATGTGACCAGTGCGACCAGAAAGCACGAAGCGCTGCCGCCGGTCCGCTTCGCTGGGGTGTCGGAGGGGCAAGCAAGCAGCGAGAACGCTCCGGGCGACGTCGTCCTGGTTGACGAAGCACGGCGCTTTCAACCCATGCTGGGCTTCGGTTGCGCCTACACGGACGCAAGCTGTTTTCTACTCAGCACAATGCAGCCGGAGGCTCGGCAGGCGTTTCTCAAAGCAATGTTTTCACCGAACGAGATGAACCTGAACGTTGGCCGCACGTCCATCGGCGCAAGCGATTACTCCCGCAGCTTGTACAGCTACGATGACACGGTCGACGACGTCGCAATGAAGCATTTCTCGGTAGCTCATGATGAGACGTACATCCTGCCGATGTTGCGCGAGATGCGCCACGTAAACCCTGACCTGTTCCTGCTGTCCACACCGTGGAGTCCGCCCGGCTGGATGAAGACCTATGGCTCCATGCTGGGCGGCTGGATGACGAACAAATACCTGGGTGCCTACGCTCTCTACATCAGTCGATTTCTTGAGGCGTATCGGGCTGCGGGCGTGCCTATCGATGCGATCACCACGCAGAACGAGCTCGAAACAGACCAGGGTGGCTCCATGCCGGCGACCTTCTGGCCGCCCGAGCTTGAATCCGATTTCCTTCGCGATCACCTTGGGCCGCTGTTGAGGAAGCGAGGCGATCCTGCGCAGATCTGGCTGCTGGATCACAACTACGACCTATGGAAGCGCGTACGCTGGCAGATGGGGGATGCAGAGCTCCGCAAATATGTGTCCGGTGTCGCGTGGCATGGGTATGTGGGCACGCCCGACATGATGAGCCGGCTGCATGAGGTGCAACCCGATCTCCCCTTCTTCTGGACGGAGGGCGGACCGGATGTCACGGACCCGAAATACACCTACGACTGGACACGCTGGGGCACGATCTTTTCCGCTGCGATCCGCAACTGGTGCCGTTGCATCATCACCTGGAACCTCATGCTCGACGCCGAAGGCAAGCCCAACATCGGGCCATTTTCCTGTGGTGGCCTGGTCACTCTGAAGAGCGATGGAAGTCTCGTCTACAGCGGGCAGTACTGGACGTTGAAGCACTTCTCGCAACATGTGCGGCGCGGTGCCGTCCGCATCGCCAGCCATAGCGACGCCTCTGAGTTGGACCACATCACCTTTGCCAATCCCGACGGTTCCTTCGTTATGGTACTAACCAATACAGGCGAGGAACGAAACGTGAGAGTGGTCGCAGGCGGCTCTGAAGCACTTCTGCCGCTGGACGCACGTTCCGTCACCACCGTGATTTGGTAAGCGCGATGCCTGGGCTGGTTCTCCTCGCGAGCGGTCCGTCGGCGCGATGTTTTACTC
>CAXTFS010000468.1:0-2218 GCA_964243395.1 uncultured Acidobacteriaceae bacterium
GTCCGCGAACGCGAGAAAGTGGTCCGGCGTGCCGCCAAGAGCGCCCTTTGCCGCCGGTAGGCCTCCGAGCACTTTCTCCGTCGGCAGAGGCACGCCGATGATGCCGGTGGAGCAGGGAATCACCTCGTCAAAGACACAGCCAAACCGTTCCGCGACGGCTGTGCAGGTCTGGCGGCAAGCCTCGATGCCGGGCTGGCCAGTGGCGCAGTTTGCATTCCCGGAGTTGACCAGGACCGCCGTGACGCGGCCGCCGGTCGCCGCCAGATGCTGCCGCCCAACGGTCACGGGCGCAGCAACCACCTGGTTGCCGGTGAACCAGGCTGCGGCACTGGCGCCTTCGTCGCAGACCGCCAACGCAAGATCCGGCTTGCCGCTTGCCTTCAGGCCCGCAACGGTAGAGCCCCAGCGAAAACCAATGGGTAGGGTTGGGGAAGGGGCCGGGGGCGCGGAGGTGCTCACACCGTTGACTGTAACAAGACCCTCCGCTCACCGCCGGTACCAGCGGGAGTTCCATGTCAGCGCGTGAAGCCGCCGCTGTATGAGGCGCTACTTAACGGCAGGGCGTGACCGCTTCGGCGACGCGCGTCCATTCCTCTGTGCGGCCGAAGGCACGAAGGCCAACGTAGCCGCGCAGCTTCAACTGATCACCCTGACTGGTCATCTCGCCGTGGTACGTCTTGCCGGATTTTGGGTCGTAGAGCCGTCCGTCTGCGGCGTGCTGCGGATCCGCGAGGTGGAAGCCGTAACCAATCGCCAGGCCGCACAGACGTTGCGATCGTTTCGCGGCGTCGGGGTTGTTGGTGTCGAACGGCGAAGGCGCCTGGTCGCTCAGGGCAACCAGCCGGGCACATACGTCCGCGCCGCAGTGCGCAATGCGCAGGACCGAGCCGCCAGGTTCGCGCCAGTCGCCAAGAACCCCCTGATCGCTGCGAGTACCGGCCGATTGAGCGATGCCAAAGCTGGCGCCGATAGCAAGCCATCCTGAAAGAACAACGAGTCGCATACCCCTATGCTACGACCGTCCTGCGGGGACCTGCGGCGTATACTTTGGCGAGAACAGGGCTGAACCAGCGGCGCCCGATGGGGGATCTCCAGCACATGAGTACATTCGATCAAGCGGTGACTGCAGCTAATGGGAACGACGCCCCCTTCGACGTGGAAACGCGCTACGGTGTGCCGCAGCCGCGTCACGAGTGGATCGTGAAGCGCAAGGAAGAGGCGGCTCGCACGGGCGACACGAACATGAGCCAGATGCACTTTGCGCGCAAGGGTCTGATCACCGAAGAGATGGCGTTTGTGGCGCACAAGGAGAAGATTGCTCCGGAACTGGTGCGGGCGGAGATTGCCAAGGGAACCATGATCATCCCCGCGAACATCAATCACCCTGAGCTTGAGCCCATGTGCATCGGGGTGGAGTCGTTGTGCAAGATCAACGCCAACATCGGCAATTCGGCGCTGGTCTCGAACGTGGATGAAGAGCTTCGTAAGCTGCATACCGCGGTGCACTACGGCGCTGACACGGTGATGGATCTTTCCACCGGTGGCGATATTCCGATGATCCGCGAGGCCATCCTGCGTCACTCGCCCGTGCCGATCGGGACCGTGCCATTGTACGAGGCGCTCAGCCGCGTGAAGCGCGTCGAGGACCTCAACATCGATCTTTACCTCGAGGTCATCGAGGAGCAGGCACAGCAGGGGGTGGACTATTTCACCATCCATGCCGGCGTCCTGGTGCAGTACATCCCGATGGTATCGAAGCGGATCACCGGCATCGTGAGCCGGGGCGGTGCGATTCTCGCGCAGTGGATGACTGCAAACCACAAGCAGAACTTCCTCTACGAGAACTTCGACCGCATCACGAAGATCATGGCCAAGTACGACGTCAGCTACTCGCTGGGGGACGGGCTGCGGCCGGGCAGCGTGGCGGATGCCTCTGACGAGGCGCAGTTTGCCGAACTGAAGACGCTTGGCGAGCTGACGCGGCAGGCCTGGAAGGACGATGTCCAGGTCATGATCGAGGGTCCAGGGCACGTGCCAATGGACAAGATCAAAGAGCAGGTCGAGAAGGAGGTTGAGCTGTGCGACGGCGCGCCGTTTTATGTGCTCGGCCCGCTGGTCACCGACATCGCACCTGGCTATGACCACATCACCTCCGCGATCGGAGCGGCGATGATCGGCTGGCATGGTGCGGCGATGCTTTGCTACGTGACCCCCAAGG
>CAXTFS010000469.1:0-2196 GCA_964243395.1 uncultured Acidobacteriaceae bacterium
GCGGATTGGCGCTGTGCAGACCGATGTCGCCGGTGTGCAGACCGATGTTGCCGGTGTGAAGACGGACGTTGGCGGCGTGAAGTCCGATGTGGCGAGCACGCAGGCTGATCTCGCCTCTACCAAGACGCAGTTGACCCGCGTTGTCGGCGATCAGGGTGTCATGAGCGGTTTGATTGCCACCAACCACGATGAGCTCGAGGTGCTGCGGCGCCGTGGGGAGCGCAACTACTACGAGTTCACGTTGAACAAGGGCGGAGCCGGTCAGGTCGTCGGCACCATCAAGCTGGCTCTTCGCAAGGTGGACGTCAAGCGTTCGAAATACACGATGTACGTGAACGCGGATGACAAGAACATTGAGAAGAAGGACAAGAACCTGGACGAACCGGTACAGTTCTACTCCGGCAAGTCGCCTGCCCTCTTTGAGGTGGTAGTCAACAACATCAGCAAGAACCAGGTCACGGGCTATCTCAGCACACCGAAGAATGCACCTGCCCCGGTTGCCCTGCCCTAAGCCCCAACAACGTACGGAAGAAATCACGGGAGCCGCGTTGTTTGCGGCTCCTGATTTCGTAGGGAAACGGTGAGGGTCGCGGCCTTCTTGCCTGCCCAAGCCTCGGCGCCCTGTCCTGGAAAGGGCAGAATGGCCGTTCCCTTGACTGTCTGGCCAGGATCGATCTCCATCTCATCTTCAAGCGGAGTGCCGGCACGCGCTCCGAATGCGGGGAAGATCACCGCGAGCCGCTTCACGTCCGATGCCGACAACATGTTCACATCCTCCCGTGAACCGTCTGCCATGGTGACGTGGGCTACCGCTCCATTGAAGAAGATTGGAAGACGTAATTTGTTGGTCATCTTCACCGAAGCCACAACATAAAGATTGTCTTCGCTGGCCGTGGTTGGACCACCCAGGACATGCGTTCCCGGGGCCGAAGCTTCGCCTTCCAGTGCGGAGAACGTGGTGTGCGGGGCGAAGGTGTCAACGCCCGTGACCTGAAGGTCGGCAACACGATGCGGATTGAAGTGAAAGATTGCCGCCGCCGCGGCACACAGTACGAGCACCGCAATCAGGACAGCTGGCAGAGCGCTTTTTTCGCGCGGAGGAGCAACTTGCAGATCGGCCATGCTGCAGCATAGCGCGGGGCACACATCCTTGGCAGCAATGTTTTCCCGCCATCATCGCGGTCGCAGAGATGCGAGCAAATCTTCAACAGGGAGGTGGTTCAGAACGTCGGCCGCACTTAACCAGGCGCGGCGCAGCTGCACGATGCCATGGTCAATCAGGTCCAGTTCGTCGGTCGAATGCGCATCCGTGTTCACGGTGATCCTGCAGCCCAGCTCCTTGGCTCGACGCAGGTGTAGATCGGAAAGATCGGAGCGCGCCGGCGCAGCGTTATGTTCGACCGCGATCCCCAGCCTCGCTGCGACGGGAAGCACCTGTTCCAGGTCTATCCGGTAAGGATCGCGCCGTAAGACCTTGCGCCCCGTGGGGTGCCCGAGGATCTGCACGAACGGGTTTTCGCAGGCGCGCAGCACGCGGGCTGTCACCTCTTCGCTCGTCTGATTGAAGCCGGAGTGCACACTCGCAATCACGATGTCGAGTTGCGCGAGCGTGTCGTTGTCCAGGTCCATGGCGCCGTCGAGAAGAATGTCGCACTCGATACCCGCTAGCAGGCGAAACGGCCGCTCCGGTTTGCGCGCCACCGCTTCGTTTTCGGCCAATTGCCGCTCGTAGCGCGTCCATTGCGGTCCACGCCCCTCGGCAAACTCCGCAGCGAGCTCCGTAGAGACGGCTCGGATCTTTTCGGCATGGGCCAGGGCCCGCCGCTCGTCCATGCCATTGGTCATGGCGAGGTTCTTGGAGTGGTCGGTGATGGCGATGTACTCAAGCCCGCGTGCGATGGCGGCCTCGGCCATCTCGCGGATGGAGTTCGAGCCATCGGACTCAAACGTGTGCATGTGCAGATCACCACGCACATCGCCGCGGACGATCAGCCTGGGCAACTCGTACTTCCCGGCAGCCTCGATCTCACCGCAGTTCTCCCGCAGTTCGGGCGGAATGTATTCCAGATCGAGCGCGTTGTAGATCTCGGCCTCGGTGGCCGAAGCGATTACGGTGTTGTCCTCCACGCGCAGCAGGGCGTACTCGCTCAGGGTATAGCCGCGCTTGATGGCGCGTTGCCGCAGCTTAACGTTGTG
>CAXTFS010000470.1:0-2185 GCA_964243395.1 uncultured Acidobacteriaceae bacterium
CGCGGTGAGATAGATCACCAGACCCGGCCTTTGCTTGAAGTGGATCGGCATTGGTTCAGCTTCCAGTCTTGCTCTGCTTCTGTTGTTTGAGGAGGTTGTTCCACGCTGCGCGACCGGCTGTGGCGATACGCTCGTTGATGTTCTCTGGGCTGAGCCCGTCAGCAATCAGCCGCCACGTGTTCGGGAAGACGAAGTACAGCACCGGCGAATCGATGCTCACGTCGGTGAACGCTTGGCAGTTGCCGGCCTCGTACGCTGTGCAGGTGTTATGGCCGAGGTTGGCATGGAGCTTCATCGAGCCCTCGCCAATCTTCGGCGGCGGACCCACATCGCCCACAACCGCGAACTGCAGTTGGCCGTCTTTGATCACGGCGGCAAGGTCTCCCTTGTGCAAGCCGGCCGTACGCAGCAGGTCTCCAATCGGCAGCACGATTTACGGCACCCGCTCGGAGTCCAGGCTTTGATCGGAGACCGGATAGCGGAGCGCCGTCTCCGGCTGGTTGGGCCGCTCGGCTCGTTTGGAGAGCGTGGACCCATCCGCATCGATGGCCATCTTCGCGTCGTAAAAGACCGTGCCGTCCGGAAACTGCAAGATCACTGTGTTGCGGCTGGGATCAACCCTGCACCCTGGAGGCTCCTGCCCATCGCAGGCGGCGAAGCGCTGCGTCAGCTCAGGCAAAATCACCTGGGCCTTGCTGAAGTCGATGCCGCGCAGCGTGGCCCCATCACTTGGTGGGACAAGGTAAGGTGTACCCGCAAACGCGGGGAGGCAACAGAAGAGGCATAGCCTCGCGGACAGACTTCCCATGAATTTGGTGACACGCGCCATGGTCATCTCAGGCGTTCTCCCCAGTCCCTGCACTTTGGAGCGTCTCGGAGACGACCTCACCCTGAAAAGGGTCGGCGTCGTCCCTCGGGTCGAAAACGTTCAGGGTGACATTGAGCTTCACCAATCTTTCCATCTCGGCTGGCTCCAAGCAGAAAACATCGCCTCCGACCACATTGACGTCACCATGGAAGCGGGCCGTAAGTTCAGCGATCTCGGCCGCATGCGGCCAAAGTAGGTCGAGCAGGTAGTTCACCTGTTCATTGGCTGTCGTAAGGTGTTCCGGGCAGTACAGGTCCCACGTCCCAATAAGACCTGGTGACCCGGTGAGCGACGTGTCCCCTTTGGGGTAAACCGCTGAGGGTACCAGGCCGAGCCGCGAGGTGACGGCATCTGCATCGAAGTCGCCCCACAAGGCAAAGTGCCCGATGCAGTCGCTTGCCTTCATGCGCTCACCGCCGCACCGCCACCAAGATCCATCTCGCGCGTCAGAATGCCGATGTCTTTGTCGCCGCGTCCCGAGACGTTCACCATGATGACCTTGTCTTTGCCCATCTTCGGTGCCAGCTTCATTGCCTCCGCAACCGCATGCGCCGTTTCAAGCGCTGGGATGATGCCTTCGGTGCGGCTGAGGAATTTCGTCGCCTCCAGTGCCTCATCGTCGGTGGCGCTGGTGTAAGTCGCACGGCCCGAGTCGTGCAGCATGGCGTGCTCCGGGCCGACGCTGGCGTAATCCAGCCCGGCACTCACCGAATGCGTGCTGGCAATCTGCCCGGCATCGTTCTGAAGCACGTAGCTGTAGGTGCCCTGCAACACGCCCGGCATCCCACCGCCGATCTTCTGGAAGCGTGCCGCATGTTCGCCGAGCGCCGTGCCTCGGCCGCCGGCTTCAACGCCAATCAGCTGCACAGCTTCATCCGGGATGTACTCGTAAAACGCGCCGATCGCGTTCGATCCGCCGCCGACACAAGCGACAATCGCATCGGGCAAACGGCCCTCCGATTCAAGGATCTGCCGCTTCGATTCCCGGGAGATCACGCGATGGAAGTCGCGCACCATCGTGGGGTACGGGTGCGATCCAAGCGCCGAGCCGAGGATGTAAAACGTCGATCGCACATTGGTCACCCAGTCGCGCATGGCCTCGTTGATCGCGTCCTTCAGGGTCGCCGACCCACTGTGGACCCCACGCACCTCCGCACCCAGCAGACGCATGCGAAACACGTTCAGCTCCTGCCGCCGCATGTCCTCTTCGCCCATGTAGACAACGCATTCCAGCCCGAACAGCGCGCACACCGTGGCGGTGGCCACGCCGTGCTGGCCCGCGCCGGTCTCGGCAATGATGCGCTGCTTGCCCATGCG
>CAXTFS010000471.1:0-2183 GCA_964243395.1 uncultured Acidobacteriaceae bacterium
TGCGCGCCTAGGGAGGCGGCGCGACGTTGATGCCGGCGCAGAAGCAGGAACTAAGCGCGGCATACCACACGATCACGCAGGTGGGCGAACGGGTCGGCGAGGCTGGCGCGCGGTCTTACATCGAGGCGCGTTACGGGCCTCGTGCGAAGGAGGTGTTCACCGGCAGCGGCAATTACGTGTTCGACCACGTCTTCGAGGTGCCGCGGCCGGGTGGCGGGACGGACCTGGTGGTCGTCGAGGCGAAAGGCGGGGCGGCAAGCTTGGGGGATCGTCAGACTCCACAGGGACGCGCGCAACAGGGACATCCGGACTATCTTGAAGCGACGATAGACTCGATGGTCGGCTCAAGAGATCCAGCTACACAGCGGATGGGGAACCGGCTGCGCGACGCGCTTGACGGCGTTGGCGGGGAGCACATCGCACGCTACCTCAAGGCGCAGACGCCGATCGAGACGCCTGCGGGCGGCACCCCTACAGCCGCAAGGGTCGTGGTCAAAGAATTCGACGTCGGCCTGCCGGGCCATGGCTCAGGAGGGACAAGATGAGCGACACTGACGACGCTGTTTTCATCAGGCACTACTCAGACCTGGATCAGGATAAAGGCGACTACGGCGATGCCTACGTTTGGCGGCGGGACCGGCTGCCCAAGGTGATCGCCACGTTGCCGCAAAGGCCGGACAACCTGGGCAAGATCATCGGTGACGAGATCGTCGCGGCTGGCCTCGCGCACAAGCTTTTTCCGGACGACCCCGCGGTGCGGGGACACTTGCAATCCGCCGCGCGAATGGCCGGGGTCGCTGCCCAGTTGCTGATGCCGGATGCTCCTGCAAGCGTCACCCTTTGGCTAAAGGAGCGTGGACTGCCGCCGGTGGAAGTGCCGCGGACCACGCCGCGCGGCCTGCGCTTTGACTGGAAGACTGCCGTTGATGGCTTCCATGCTGCGTTTGCCGCCCGGGAAGAGGGTGCGCTGGCCTCCCTGGCAGCACTTCCTGCGGAGGCGCTGGACGACAAGGAGTGGGGCATCGAGTTCCATGCTTTCCTGCCGCCGGAGTTCCGGGCGCTGCAGGGCTTGTACCTGAACGCACCCTGGCTGGGCGAGGCGCTGCAAACCTGGGTGCGTGCGACAGACCCGGATACCCTTCCCGAGTGGTCCATTGATCAGGCGCTGGACATCAGTGTGATGGGGATCGAGCTGATCATGGCCACCACCAAGGATTCAACGCCAGCGCAGTTTGATAAGGCTCTGACAAAGGCGCTCAAGTTGCACAAGAAGTACTGGGCGACGCAGGATAGCATCTCCGACCTTCTCGCATTGCCGCCGTTGGCCTACGCGTGCCTGAAGCGCGACATGGGATACCAAACCACCGTCCGTTCGGATTACCTACCGATGTCGGTGGTCGAGGCCGGCGCGCCGCCCGTGCGGCCGGAGGCCTGATCCGGCCAGGGAGGCCAGGCGCTGCGGGCCGCATGGTGCGGCAAGTTGCTTGGCCCGTGGCGCCGGAATTCCAAGGCATGCACCTTTGCGCGTCGGCTCCACTGCGCCAGGCAGCCAGGATGCCAAGTGGCGTGAACAAGTAACCAACTCTGGATTCGCCAGCAATATCCAGAGCGGGTCAACTTCCCGTCCCGGCGAACCGCGGACAGTTTGGTGCATAGTTCGCGCTGCGAAGCTTCAGGTCCGTTCAGCAATGATCGTGACAAGCCCTCGAAGGGATGGCCACGGGTGCTGTTGATGCGACCGGTGTCGTCCTACCTTCTCCCGGTGAACGGGCAAGGGACGACGAACCTGGGGCAATCAGCCAGCAACGCAACGGCAGCGCCGGTCGAGACGCTGTCCGGCCTGGTCGAGCGCGTGACCTATCATAACCCCGACAACGGCTTCTGCGTGTTGCGGGTGAAGGCACGCGGGCAGCGCGACCTCGTGGCCGTGGTCGGGCATGCGGCCGCCATCAACGCCGGCGAGTTCATCAGCGCCGCGGGCTGGTGGACCACCGACCGCGACCACGGCCTGCAGTTCAAGGCGGCAAGCGTCACCACCACGCAGCCGACCACGCTGGAGGGAATCGAGAAGTACTTGGGCTCCGGCATGATCCGCGGCATTGGCCCGGTCTATGCCCACGCCCTGGTCAGCGGCTTCGGCGAGCGCGTGTTCGACTTGATCGAGCAGGAGCCGCACCGGCTGC
>CAXTFS010000472.1:0-2174 GCA_964243395.1 uncultured Acidobacteriaceae bacterium
TGTTGAACGCGGCCGTGAACAGCAATCAAGCCGAGCAGGCGTTCTCTGGAGACAAGCAGCACATGCGTAAGAAGGTCACGATTGTAGGTGCCGGCAACGTCGGCGCTACCGCCGCTCATTGGATTGCCAGCAAGGAGCTGGCGGATGTTGTGTTGATCGATGTGATCGAGGGCGTGCCGCAGGGCAAGGGGCTGGACCTGCTGGAAGCCATGCCGATCGAGAAGCGGGACTGCTCGATTCTGGGCACCAATGATTATGCCGACACGGCGGATTCCGATGTTGTGGTGATTACGGCAGGCATTGCACGCAAGCCCGGGATGAGCCGCGACGACCTGCTGCATACCAACTTCAAGATCATGAGCGACGTGGTGGGCAAGGCGGTCGAGGCTTCGCCAAACGCGATTCTCATCGTTGTTTCGAACCCGCTGGATGCGATGGCGCAGACCGCATTCAAGAAAGCCGGGTTGCCGCGTGAGCGCGTGATCGGTATGGCGGGTGTGTTGGACTCCGCGCGGTTTCGTACGTTCATCGCCGAAGAGCTGAATGTGTCGGTTGAGAACGTGACAGCCTTTGTGCTCGGTGGACACGGCGATACGATGGTGCCGCTCTCGCGCTACTCGACGGTAGCGGGCATTCCGATTACGGAGCTGATCGAGCCAGCGCGCTTGAAGGAGTTGGAGACGCGCACGGCCAACGGCGGCGCGGAGATCGTCAAATATCTGAAGACTGGCTCAGCGTATTACGCTCCTTCCGCGGCGGCGGTGGAGATGGTTGAAGCCATCCTCAAGGACAAGAAGAAGATTCTTCCCTGTGCCGCGTATCTCCAGGGTGAGTACGGCATCGATGGCCTGTATGTCGGCGTGCCCTGCAAGCTGGGTGCGAAAGGGCTTGAGCAGATCATCCAGATCAAGCTTACCGACGAGGAGCAAGCTGCCTTGAACAAGAGTGCCGAGGCCGTGCGCGAGCTGTGCAGCGTCATCGGTGTCGCATAACGGAGAGTCTGTGGCCGTGCGGCATGAGACCTCGCTGCAGGACGGCCCGACTGTAGTTCGTCCGACCTATCGCTTCATTCAGATTCTGCGGGCGGTGGCGGCCACGATGGTGGTCGTCCACCATGCCACCATCATGCTTTGGGAGCGGAGTCACCTGCGGGTGGGCAACACCTTCGGGGCCTCCGCCGGGGTAGACATTTTCTTCGTCATCAGCGGCTTTGTGATGACGATTTCGACCGGACCCCTACGCGACGCAATGCATCCGGCAAGGACGTTTCTGGCTCGCCGCCTGGAACGCGTCGTGCCGATGTACTGGCTGGTGACTACGGCGAAGGTGCTCGGCCTTTTGCTGATACCGGCCCTCTGCCTAAACGCGATTGGCGGTGTGCGGCATATTCTTGCCTCGTATCTTTTCCTGCCTACCTTGAACTTCCAGCAGGCGTTTACGCCCGTGGTCGTCGTTGGGTGGACACTGGACTTCGAGATGGCGTTCTACGCGCTGTTTGCCGTTGCCCTGGCGTTCCGCTGGCGTCCTATGATCTTCCTGGCGCCGGTTCTTCTGCTTGTGCCGTTGCTGCCGTTTGCGCATTACCCGGCACCGTTGCTCGGACTCCATTTCTACCAGGACACGCTGCTGTGGGAGTTCCTCTTTGGCACCGTGCTGGGCCTGGCTGTTCCCTGGGCAAGACGCGTACCCTGGCCAGTGGGAATCGCCCTGCTGGCCTTTGGCTTCTACCGCTTGTTCCTTCGGCTGCCGCTGAACTTTCACCAATGGCGTGGGCTCTGGTGGGGATTGCCTGCGTTGGCGATTGTGCTGGGTGCCATCAGCCTGGAGCGGCGATGGGGCGCGCGCAGCCCGCGTTGGGCACTGGAGCTCGGCGACGCGTCCTATTCGATCTACCTGGTGCACACCTTTGTTCTGCCGGCGATCGGTCTGCTGCTGGAGCGCCTCGGACATCACTGGGTTGGGGAGGGTGCCGTGTCGCTGGTCCTGGCTGTTTTGGTTTCGCTGGCAGCCGGCGAAGCCTTGTACCGCCTGGTCGAGCTACCCATTACGCGCTGGTTCAAAGGCCGCCGCAGGACCGCGGTACCCGCAGTCGCTTAGACAAGAAAAGCCCCGGCCTATGCGGCGCGGGGCTTGTTCTTTAAGGTCCATGCGAAGGGCTAGCTACGGTCTAGCTA
>CAXTFS010000473.1:0-2172 GCA_964243395.1 uncultured Acidobacteriaceae bacterium
ACCTAGAGCTTGCGATAGGGCGGGGGGCAACCGGGAGTGGCGGCTCGCGACACGACTGTTGGGTCATATTGCCGCCTGGTTGAGGCGGTCGCGCTAGGTCAGCCCTCTCCTGAGTTCGTCTAGGTCATAGCTGTCGCCTGCCGCTCGCATCATCCGAGCTATGTTGTGCACAATGTGCTCAGATCGGATGCTGTCCTTGTGGTCGTCAGACATCTCAGTCGGGCCGGTCTGCTTGGCCGCTGCCACTGTGCTTCGGCTGACCCCTACTAGGTCTGCCAAAACTATGTCAGGGGGCAGTGGCGCACCCTCGGCCAGCAAGATGCCGATGTATTCCAAGACGCAGGCCCGTGTCATGGACAGCTTCTTCAGCCGCCGCTGCGCTTCGACGCGATCAAACCAGTCCTCCACCACCTGTCTGCTCCCTCTTTGGTCCTGGAGCCCACGCTAGTCTACGCGTCCTTCCCGGGAGCCTCCCAGTCGTCTCATGGCATGCTGCATCGCGACAGCGCCAAGTCGGTCATCACGCGTGGTGGGATCACTCAGCCCTCATTCCAGTCTGCCACTTCGCCAACCCGCACCCAACCGCCCGGACCGTCTCAACATGCTCCTCCCACCATCTGTGCCCGCGTGCGGAATTGCAGGCGTTGCAGGCGATCACAAGGTTCTCCACCCAGTCTAGGCCACCCATGTGGCGGGGCACGACGTGCTCAAACGTCGCCTGAGCGGGGCCGTGCTCCCCCGTCATCCGGCAGCCGCAGTAGCAACAGCGCCAGTTCTGCGCTTCAGCCAGCCGCGTTCGTAGTTCGAGGCAGCGGTGATCGTTCTTGCGCCGGCCTGGGTAGACGCGATGCAGTGCCCATGCGGCATCGATCTGTTCAGCCTTGCTCAAAGGCCTGTCAAGCATTCCACACCCTCCGCAGCGCGTTCCGGCTGACCACGCTCAGCTATTCATCGTCGCAGGACCGAGCCAACTCACTCGAAATTCCTAAGTGGGCAACGTTCGACCAGCTTACGATTTGGCACGAGCGCGATCTGCTGCGCGTTGGCGACGCGAGGGTGGAGAGGCGCCAAGTTCGACATGTGGCGCTGGTTCCGGCGCAGGCGCGATCGGCGCCCAACTCATGATCATCCTCACGCACAGCCGCGCACGAGCGTTGTCGGTGATGAGCGGGAAGTGCCGGCGCAGTTCAACAACGCCGGACAGCTCGCCCCCATCCTGGCAGGCTTGGCGAATCGCAAGGGCGGTCACTTCATCTACGGCGAACATGGGAGGAGCTTGGACCGGCCTGAATGCCGAGAGCAAGCGGAAGACAGCATGGACGATGGCCCATGCCAAAATACGCCCATTCCGCCGTGACCTGCGCCTGCCGAGCTGCCAGCACCTACACGTGACGCTGGCCCTGCAGAACCCCCAGCATCTGCTGCAACACCGACAGCGGTAGCGTCAGCATCGCCTGCTGCTGCTCGCGTGTAAGCACGATTCCGGCAAGCCCTGCTGTTGGCACGCTTCTTGCTAATTTCTTGATTTCTTCAGGAATCTTTAGCTCTCCGGTATCCAGAGGAAGGCTCGCCTGGCGCGGCACGGCGTAGGCGTTGGTGATCCGCCGCCAGCCCTGCGCGGTGCGGACGCTGCGGTTCTCCACCTCGATCAGCCCGGCCGCAACGAGGCGCTTCAGCGCCTGCGATACCGTGTCCAGGCAGAGTCCGGTTGCGCGCTTGATGGCCTCATAGCTGGGGGTAGGGTGCTTGCCGAACTTGAACACCAGCGCGCGTAGGACATTCAGCCCGGCATCGCCCAGCACCCCGTTCTTGCGCCCCTTGGGCTTCGTGGCGCGCTCCATGTGCTCTGCGCGGTAGATCACGCGGGCACGGTCGTTCCTATCCATACTGCGGCTCCTCATCGGGGCCGACACGCGGACGTGCTTCTCCAGTCACGCAAAAGGCTTGAGTAAAAAGCGAAGGCGATGCAGGATGATGAAAGCCGCCCGGCTAACATCCTCCGATCTGTCGAACCGCCTAGCTCCTGCAAAGAGCTGGGCGGTTTGCGTTTCGGCTATCTCATTGCGGTTTCCCGTCCCGGCGGAATGCCAGGTCGCCTACCGTGGCACGGGATGCGGTGCGAGTCCAAGCGGTTCGCGTGCGGTCCTCGCGTCAGAACGCGGAAGAGTGTCG
>CAXTFS010000474.1:0-2159 GCA_964243395.1 uncultured Acidobacteriaceae bacterium
GCCGGACTCCATGAAGATTGTGCTCAAGCCTTAGGACTGGACAGCACGCGGAGCAGAACCGCACCCGCGACAAAGAGACTGACACCGGCACCGCCCAGCAGCAGGATCGCGTGTCGGTACGCGGTCTGCACCTGTGGCGGAGTGGCGCGCGTGCTGTCCAGGCACTGCGAACACCCTTGAGAGAGTGCCGGAGTTACGCAGCAGAGCGAAACGGCGAACCCGAGCAACAATCGCAAAAAAAACGCCTTCATTGCGCGAATTCAAGCAGTGCGAAGAGAAAGATCCAAAGCACGCCCATGGTGTGCCAGTACCAGACCGTGGCGTCGACGACAACCTGCCTGGTCGCCATCTGGCGTGACCGGAACAGGAGCCACAACGCCCACACAATCGCCCCAATACCAACGAACAGGTGGGCAGCATGCGTGAAGGTGATCAGGTAGAAGAAGTGGCTGCTCGGGTTGGAGCGGAAGAAGACGTGCTGTGAGGCGAGCTGATTCCACGCAACCCACTGGCCGACGAGAAAGAGCATGCCGAAACCCAGCGTAAGCGCGAGCCAGAGCGTTGCTCGTTTGGAGGTCGGGCGGCCAAAGCCGAACCACTCATCCATCACATGGTGCTCATGGAACATGCTGCGGCGCGCCATCTCAGCCGTCACTGAACTGACGATCAGGACCGCGGTATTGAGCCACAGAATCGATGGGATCGAGGTCGGAAGCCACTCGTTAATGTAGCGGTCGTAGGCGTCAAAGTGACCATTCGCCTTGGTGACGAAGAAGACGCTCACCATGGCCACGAAGAACATCAGGTCGCCGCCTAGGGCGAAGAACAGACCGACACGCGCCTGCGCCAGCCGCTCGCGTGGTCCGCGACGTCCCTGGGGGCGCTGACTCCAGTTATCGCCGTCGCCGTTACCGCCGGTGCGCTTGTCGGTAGGGGGCCGTCGCCCGGAGCCGTTATCGCCCTCGCCGGTGCCGCTGCCATGGCGCCGATCGATGTCAGGAGGTGTGAGAATGGTCGGCATGCGTGCCTTTTGCGGCGGGAAGATATAGCGCCATCACAGACTACTCTGCTTGCGGCGGAATGTCGTGCTCCGGAACGGGGTCTGGCTCCCATTGCGGTGAAAAGCTTTCATCCTGCAAGCTGTAGACGCACGGCATGCGGTGTGCCTTCACAGGCAGCGCAAGTGTCGCGCTATTCGCCAGGCCGGGTGCCCACTCCAGGGTCGTCGCCTGCCATGGGTTTGGGGTCTCATCCTTGGGCTTCCACCACGCCTGCACCAAGGCGATCAGGAAGGGAAGCTGCGCGGCCGCAAGAAAAATGGCAGACGCGCTGATGTGACGCTGCAGCGGCATGGTCGACGCCAGCAGAGCACTGGCTGGCCCGGGAAGGCTACTGAGCTGAGCGTAATGACGGGGCTCGCTGGCGAGACCGGTCAGATGCATAGGCAGGAACACGGCATACGCGCCCAGAAGCGTGCCGCCGAAGTGGATGCGGCCGAGGGTCTCTGACAAGCGGCGTCCCCACAGCAGCGGCGCCCAGTAGTAAACCGCACAGAACAGACCGAACACGCCGGCCATCGCCATGATGAGGTGGAAGTGCGCGACGACGAAGAACGTGTTGTGCAGGTACTCGTCCAGGATGGGCTGCGCGAGGATGGGGCCGCTGAGGCCACCTGTAACGAACAGGGAAACAAAACCAAGCGCAAAGAGCATCGGCGTCGTCAGCCGCGGGCGTGACCGCCAGACCGTCGCGAGCCAGCTGAGGACCTTGGCGGCTGCCGGGATCGCGATTGCCAGCGACGAGATGCTGAACACCGTACCCGCGAACGGATTCAGTCCGGCCACGAACATGTGGTGTCCCCAGACCGCGATGCCGAGCAGGCCGATCAGCAACGTGGTCGCGATCATGAGGCGGTAGGCGAAGACCTGCCGGCGGGCAAAGTTGGCCAGCACCATCGAGGTGAGTCCCATGCCCGGAAGGATCGCAATGTAGACCTCCGGGTGGCCGAAGAACCAGAACAGGTGCAGCCAAAGAAGAGGCGATCCGTCGCCCTTGTGCTGCAGCAGCACGCCGTTGACGAGGTCCTGCGCGGGCAGAAAGAAGCCGGTACCCAGGTGACGATCGCAGAACAGAAAGAGCAGCGCCGCGAGCAGCACGGA
>CAXTFS010000475.1:0-2158 GCA_964243395.1 uncultured Acidobacteriaceae bacterium
GCATCATGGCGCGCATCTTGGCCGCGGTCAGTTCCTTGATGACGCGGTGCGATCCGTCGGGCAGCTTGTCGGGCATCTGGAATTCCTGATGAAACGGCTCAGCCTTCAGTCGCGGGTCACCCTTCATCTCATCGGTCGCCTGCATCAGGATGTGCGGCGGAAGGTACTGCCCACCATTGGCGATCGTGGACACCATCGCCACAAGCTGCACCGGGGTCACGCCAATCTCCTGGCCGATCGCCAGCGACAGGATGCTGGTCGATCCCCACTTGCGTACAGGCCGCAGCAGCCCTCGCGTCTCGCTCGGCAGTTCGATCCCGGTCCGATCGCCGAAGCCGAAGTTGTGCATGTAATCGTAAAACTTGCTGGGCCCAACCTTGAGCGCCATCTTGGCCGCGCCCACGTCGCTGGAGTGTTCCAGCGCCTGCTGCACGGTGATCACGCCGTAGTGATCCGACTTGTCGTCGTGCAACGTGCGTCCGAACATGGTCATGGAGCCGCCCTGGCAATCAACCTTGTCCGTCGGCTCTACGCCGGCGCCATCCAGCGCTGCCGAATACGTCACCAGCTTGAACGTCGAGCCAGGCTCATAGATGTCGCTGACCGCGAGATTCGTCAGCACATCGGCATCCATGTGCTTGGAGTCGTTGGGATTGAAGCGCGGCGACACCGCCAGTGCCAGTATCTGACCCGTGTGCGGATCCTGCACCACCACCGTCCCGTGCAGGGCCTTGGTCTTCGCAACCTGCGCATCCAGCGCCCGCTCGGCCATGTACTGGATGTTGGCGTCGATCGAGAGCACCAGGTTTTCGCCCGGCAACGGCTCGCTCTCCTCCGAACCCATGATGTGGCGTTTGGCATCGACCGCCGTCAGCATGTGGCCGGGTTCGCCATGCAGATCTTCGTCGAAGTTGCGCTCCAGCCCACCAAGCCCTTCGTCATCCGTGCCCACATAGCCCAGCACGTGCGCGGCAAGATCGTTGTTGGGGTAGAAGCGCTTGAATTCCTTCTGAATGTAGACGCCCTTGAGGTTCAGCTCCTTGATGCGCTCGGCTGTCTCCGGCGACACCTTGCGCGCCACCCAGGCAAAGTTCCGCGACGCATCGAAGCGCGCCAGGATGCGGTTCTGCGTGGTGAACTGATCCTGCGGGTCCACGTGCACGACCTTCGCCAGCAACGCCGCTTCACTCTCCTTGTTGTCGCCCAGCTCCGTCGGCACGGCGTAGATGCTGTCCACCAGCACCGTCATGGCGAGTTCGCGCAGGTCGCGGTCATACAGCACACCGCGTCGTGGTGAGATCTCAAACCCACGCTGCTGTTGCTTTGCCGCCGTCTTCACGTAGTGGTCGTGCTTGATCACCTGCAGCCACGTCAGGCGGCAGGCGATCGCCGCAGCCCACGCGCAGAACGCCATCGCAACCCAAACAAACCGCACCCGGCGAATGGGTGCGGTCAGGGGCCCGCCCGTGCGGGACACGGGTCGGACGGCTGGACGAGGCTTGGCTTTGAACTTCATGGTTCCTGTACTTGAGCCTGCGGTGGGCTCGCTGCGAATCGTGCGTGGACGTCAGTACCGTGCCGGAGCGACAGGTTCGTGCATCTGCGCGAGCACCGGCGCTGCACTGCCATCGCCATCCGGCCGGACCACCTGTCCCGGCAGGGGCTCGTCAAGGCCAAGCTGCCGCGCGACACGATCAATGCGGCCCGGGTCGCTCAGCTGTGCTTCGCTCAGCCGCAGCTGGCGGTTCTGTTCACGCAGACCCTCCACCTGGGTTTTCTGCGCTTCCACGCGATAGCCAACTTCGATCGCAGAAAAGTGCTGCCACACATACACCATGGTGAGCGCAAAGAAGAGGCTCATCACCAGCGTGAAGGTGCGGACCTCGCGACGGCGCTCAGGGTCGTCAGCCTTGACGATGCGGCTGTTATCGATGTGCTTGGTAAAGAACATCTCGGGCGTGGGCCCACGACGCTGGGTGCGCTGCGCCTCAAACCGTTCGCGGTTCAGCGCGGCGAGACTCGCCGGCCGTCCACTGCTTTCACGCCTGCTCGTCGTGCGCTCTATCCCGTAGCCTACCGCCGCTGCCGCCATGTTCCACCTGCCAGGTAAATTGTTCGTCGTGCCGTTCTGCCCTGCTCTGTTCAGTTCATCCGGTGC
>CAXTFS010000476.1:0-2120 GCA_964243395.1 uncultured Acidobacteriaceae bacterium
CCCTGGTTCTGTGCGGCGACGGACCGGAGCGCGCAGCGCTGGAAGCGATCGCCCGGACCTCGACTTATAGCGCCGATGTCCATTTCGCAGGGCTGAGGAGTTCACGCCAGCTTCTGCCCTTCTATGCGCACGCCGGGTGCTTTGTACTGCCCAGCACTCGCGAACCCTGGGGGCTGGTCGTCAATGAGGCCATGGCCGCCGGGTTACCGGTGCTCGTCTCGCACCGTTGCGGCTGCCGCGCCGATCTGGTGGCCGAGGGCGAGAATGGTTTCGCCTTTGATCCGGCGGATGGTGCGGCCCTGACGCGCCTGCTCCACGCCACCGAGCGCATGCCCGCCGACGATCGTGCCCGCATGGGAGCAGCCTCGCAACGCATCATCGCCGGCTACACGCCGCGCGGTTTTGGCGAAGCGGTCGCGGACATTGCCCGCTCGTCCAACGGTCGTACCCCGGCAGCCCTAAGGGCGGAGGTGGCCCAGTGAGCGCCACGCTTCCCCTGCAGGCCGTACACCCGGAGACAGCTGCGCCGGAGACCGCTAGCCCAGCGCGGGCGAGACTGGCCGGCACACGATGGCTGCACGTCGTATCCCATACCGACCCACGCTACGGCGGACTCAGCGCCGCTGTGCCTGCGCTGGGGGTTACGCTGCGCGAACGCTACGGCGTGGACGTCGCCCTGGCGGCGTTCTGCAACCCCGGCGAAGAACACAAGCCCACCGGCTACGATGAACTGCATCTGTCGTTCTGGCCAGCTTCGCGCCGTGCCTGGAATCCCCGTGGCACGCTTAGCCGCAATTTCCGCGAGGAGGTCAGGCGCGCAGACGGCCTGCATATCCACGGCCTCTGGGAAAAGAGCACGGCCCTGGCCTGTGAGGTGGCACGCTCGCTGGGCAAGCCCTATGTGCTCTCGGCGCACGGCATGCTGGAGCCCTGGGCGTTACGGAACCGACGGCTGAAGAAGCTTGTCTACGCGGCGCTGGTCGAGCGACGCAACGTGCGTGGAGCTGCCTGCCTGCATGCCCTTACCGCAGCAGAGGCCGAGCAATATCGCGGCTTCGGCGCGCGCGGCCGGGTCACCGTCGTTCCTAATGCCGTCAGCCTGCCGGAAGATGTCGGCCCGGACGAGTTTCTACAGCACTTCCCGCAACTCAGGAATAAGCGCATCGTGCTGTTTCTGTCGCGGCTGCACCCCAAGAAGGGGCTCGACCTGCTGGTCGACGCCTGGGCGCGCGTTGCCAAGGATTACCCCGATGCGCGGCTGGTGCTCGCAGGTCCGGACAGTGAAGGGATGCAGGCTAGGCTCACGGCCACTCTGCTTCAGCACGGAGCCGACCACCAGGTCGTCTTTACCGGCATGATTGCCGGCGACCTGAAATGGAGTGCACTCGCCGCCGCCGAGTGTTTCGTGCTGCCCTCCTACTCCGAAGGGCTCAGCATGGCGCTGCTGGAGGCGATGGGCTCCGGTCTGCCGGTGATCGCCACACGCGCCTGCAATATGCCCGAGATCGTTGCAGCCGATGCCGGTTGGGAGATCGAGTCCAATGCCGAAGCGCTGACCGTCGCCCTGACCGCAATGCTTTCCCAGACTCCGGACGAGAACTGGGCTACCGGGCAGAACGGCGCCCGGCTGGTTGCGGAGCAATGCAGCCAGGAGAGCGTCGTCCGCCAGATGGCTGAGCTCTACGCGCAGGTTCTTGGCATGGACGATGCCGGCTCGGCAGGCGCGGCAACGTCCGACGGGGGCGTGCAATGAGCCTCGTTCATCTGGATCGCTACGACAACTCCTGGTACCAGCCCGGCGGCTCGTTTCTGAAACGCAGCCTGTGGATGCTGCTGGGGCAGCCGGTTTTTGCCTCTGCCTGGCTGCCGTCATCCTCCCTGCGCGTTCGCCTGCTTCGCCTCTTCGGGGCGCGGATCGGCACCGGTGTCGTGATCAAGCCAGCGGTCACCGTGAAGTACCCATGGCATCTCGAGCTGGGCGATCACTGCTGGATCGGCGAGCGGTGCTGGATCGATAACCTGACGGCGGTTCGCGTCGGCAACCACGCCTGCATCTCGCAGGGCGCCTACCTGTGCACCGGCAATCATGACTGGAGCGAGCCCGGCTTCGGCCTCATGAT
>CAXTFS010000477.1:0-2108 GCA_964243395.1 uncultured Acidobacteriaceae bacterium
GTGCGGCTTCGATTGGAGCCGCTTTACGACCCTGTCCGGCTGCTTGACGGCATCAAGGAGAGATCACCCCAGACTAGTGCGGTGTGAACCAGAAGCTTACCGAACCAACGCTCGATCGCAGCATGGAACAGCGGGGCACCGCTCGCCTCGGCGAACACCGTCAGCGATGATCGCAGCTTCATTGCGTCGGTCGTGCCGAACACGCATTTCGCCGTCGTACCGGTGATGTCTTGGAGCGCGACCACGCATTCGTGATAACGAGGGCCGAGCACGGGATGCGCAGGATAGGCGCGTGCTTCGTCGAGCGACCCGATTTGTGCCATACCGCTGCAGCCGATGCCGGCAATCTAGACCACATGTTCGCCTGAGGCTGGGTAAGCCCGTCTCGTAATATGCAGTGATGAGGTCGCGCCGAGCTGGTTCGCGCGATCTCCTGCATGGAGGTGAACGATGAGCAAGACAGTGAAGTATGTCGGCTTGGACGTGCATAAGAACACGATAGCGGTTGCGGTAGCGGAGGACGGCAAGCGCGGGGAGGTGCGCGAGCATGGGGAAATCGCCAACACGCCGACGGCGCTGACGAAGTTGCTCGGCAAGCTCGGCGGACCGGGGGTCGAGCTCCACATTTGCTACGAGGCCGGACCATGCGGGTACGGTATTCAGCGTCAGGTGGCGGCTGCTGACCACAGCTGCGTTGTGGTTGCCCCGTCGCTGATCCCCAGTCGCCCGGGCGATCGGATCAAAACGGATCGCCGGGACGCGGTGAAGCTTGCCCGCTTACATCGTGCAGGCGAGCTCACGCCGGTATGGATCCCTGACAGTGCTCACGAGGCAATGCGTGACCTGGTCCGGGCGCGCCTCGCCGCCGTGCGCAGCCTGCGTCATGCCCGCCAGCAACTTTCCGGCTTTCTGCTCCGGCACGGTCATCACTATCATCGCCCGGCGTGGACCCAGATGCATCGCCGCTGGCTGTCTGGCCTTCGCTTTGCCGAAGATGCGCATCATATCGTGCTGGAAGACTGCATAGCGACGGTCGATGCTGCAAAGGAGCGGCGCGACCGCCTGACGGTTCAGATCGAGAAACGACTGGCAGACTGGACGCTGGCGCCGGTCGTTGAGGCTCTGCAGGCACTCCGAGGCATGGCGATGGTTGCAGCAGCCACCATCGTCGCCGAACTGGGCGACATCAGCCGCTTTTCGAAAGCTGAGCAGCTGATGTCCTACCTCGGGCTGGTGCCGTCGGAAAACTCGAGCGGGAAGCGGCGCCGACAAGGGGGCATCACCAAGGCGGGGAACGGCGCGGCCCGGCGTATGCTGGTCGAGGCGGCCTGGAGTTATCGTTTTCCGGCACGGATCAGCAGGGAACAGCTCTTGCGTCAGGAGCAGCTCGCCGCGCCGATCCGGGCGATCGCCTGGAAGGCGCAAGAGCGCCTCTGCCTTCAATATCGCAAGCTCAGCAGGGCTGGCAAACCGATCACAACCGTCACGACTGCCATAGCTCGCCAGCTTGCCGGGTTCGTTTGGGCGATCGCCCACGAAGTCAGCATGCCCAAGGCGTAGCTTCGTAATCGTCGCCATCACCAGGAAAAAGGAGACGGTATCCTCATAACCCGAACTGGATTTGGGCAAAGTTGGGGGCACGACCACGGTAGGAGAACCCTCGTTACCACTAACAGCCGGACCTTGGTCCGACGCTGGTTTCTAGACAGAGGAAGCTCCGCGACGCATCAGGTCCGGCGGTAACCAACCCGCGTATCAGAGCATGATCAACCGTCGTTTCGAGGCCGTGCCCCCTACTTTGTCCATCTACAGACCCGACCGGCCGATCTCTGCCAAACGGTAGGGAAACAAATCCTCGCGCTCACCCCTTGAAGAGGCGAACATGAGAGTGGTGGGAATACAACACTTGGTGCCCGCGTTTGACGGCAGCGATGATTTTATCCGGATCGGCAGTCCAGACGAATGGCTTTGGACGTTCGTTGTGCTCGGCAAGGAAGCGGTTGATGGCGGCCTGAAGGTCGACGAGCGAGTGGAAGACGCCGCGTCTGAGGCAGCGGTTGGTCAGCCTGGCAAAGAAACCTTCGACGGCATTGAGCCATGAGCACGAT
>CAXTFS010000478.1:0-2105 GCA_964243395.1 uncultured Acidobacteriaceae bacterium
CCATAGGCTCACCGCAATGGCGGCCTGATCGCCTTCCACGATCTTGCATGGTCTCGACGTGGAACCGCCACGGTGCCGCGCAACTGGGCTTGGCGCACCATGAACGGGGTAGGATTGATCGGGGCCGACCTGAACTGCACCGCTTCCGCCGACGCCGCACTCGCCAAAGCAGCCATCGCACAAAGGTGTAGAAGCAAGGCAGATGCGGGTTCCAGGATCATCTCCGGTCTGCTTGGTCAACTGTCCATCATGGGCCGTCACTGCCCTGCGAGCATACTGACATAAGGTAGCCTTGTGAGACAGCAGCGACACATGGGATGCCTGTCCGGCAAACGAACGTTGGACGGCCACCCAAAAAGTGTCCGCCAACCCTGGACGGCAGACGGGAAAACGGACAAATTGATTGCTGGACGGGAAAAAGGTGTGACCTTCAGAGATAAATGGCGGAGTTCTGACGGCATATTGTGGCGGCGACCGCGGAGTAATTTCGGCATCAGGGAACCAGCAATATGCTCTACGATGGAGAGGCTTCGGACTCTGACATAGGGTCGCCTCCGCCCTGTTGCGGACATTGTTCCTGTCGAAGCATCGCAAGGAATGACTGCACAGCTTGCTCGCCTTCGGGCGCACGCGCTGTCTCGTGAAGTATCGGGCCAAGATAATACGACAGCAAATCGCGGCGCTGCTGGTCGAGTGGCAGGAAGTCGTGCACCACGCTCAGAAATACCTGGAGTGGAAGCAGCCGCGCGAATACGCGATAAGCTTTGTCCGATGCATACGGCAACCTACTCAGGTAGTGCCTGGCAAGATCGTGGGCGTCCTTCTTTCTAAGGGAAAGATGTTCGATCAGGAGGATCGCGGCCCCCCAGTTGGCGCTTCCCACGGGATAGCGCGCCATAAGCCAACCAGCAGCTTCCGCTGATGGTTTACGCCGCAGTTCGGCAGCAGTCTCCCGCAGGTCAGCGTTCATCGATCCCAGTCTAGCGCCGTCTGTACCTGCAATCCACCGACCCCGCGCTAGAGAACGCGGTGCCCGTAGCTAGCGGCGGCACGCTGCTGCAAAACCTGAACGAGGCGGTAATCAGCCCAGCCGCGGCCACAGTGGACCTGGCGTATCGCACCCTGGGCGCGGCTTACGGCGCCTATCAGGGCGGCGTCTCCCAGGCCGGGGCGGAGATCGGCCAGCCGCAGCTTGGCAACGACCTGGCGGCGATGCCCGACGCGTTCGCGGGGCAGGCCTGTGGCACCGGGATGCGTGCGCCAGGCGTGCGACCCGTCGAACCCGTGCTGCCGCAGGCGCCGGAAGCGCCGCCGGTCGAGCCGGTGCCCACGCCCTCTGCGGGCGCCGACATGGGCACGGTGGCGGATGCTAGCCCGGGCCTAGGCACAGCGACCAACGTCACCGACGGCGCGGCTGCGGCGGAGGAGGCGGCCAAAGCAAGAGGTTTGAGCAAGTATGGCGGGGTTTTCTCCTCGAAGACGAACGCGATCGGCGGGGAGGTATGGACCTCCGTTGGCGACATCTCGCAGAAGGATTTCAGTAGCCTAGTCAACAGTGGAATGTACAAAGGTGACGTGAACATCATCAGCGGCGTTCACGGTCTTCCTGATGGAAGCACGCTTGTTGACAGAAGCTTGTATGAGGCTGATGTAGTAAGGTTTGGAGACCACCCCGGCGTCACTGTTCACAGTTTCCCCGAGATGGCGCCAGAGCAAATCAACGGTCTCCTTAATGGACCGGGGACGACGATCGGCGGTTTCTGCAACAGCGGTGTTTGTCTCGAGCCGTATAAATGAGACAATAAATCGGAGGTTGATGATATGGAAGCTGGTGACATGAAGCTCTATCGCGCGATGATCTGGACGCGCGATCCGAACCGTCCAGGTCAGCGGGTCAGCGTGTGCGCCGAAAACCTGAGTGAAGCGAAGAATAAGCTTGTGTCGGAGTATGGTGAGGGGAACGTCTACGACCTGCACAATGAAGAAGATGCAGAACGAGTGCGCTAGGAAAGGTTAGCTGCGCGCGGTTTCAAAGGCCTCTCTATCCAGACCAGTCGGTGCTGCACTGGACGGGGGCGGACGGCGCCCCGGCGAGCCTGCCGGTG
>CAXTFS010000479.1:0-2072 GCA_964243395.1 uncultured Acidobacteriaceae bacterium
ATCTTGCCGAGCGTCGTTCGATCGTCCTATCTGAGGGACGGAGAGGGTCGCTTTAAGCGGCTTCAGCAATCGAGGCTTCAAGTTTAGGCCTCCGGTATCGACGGTCCGACGCCGCCGAACAGGAGAGCAGATATGGACACCCATCAGCCGTCGTTTCTGACGGCAAACCATCGTTACGATACGCAAGCGGACAACACTTATGCCCGAGGCTTGGCTGCAACTGCAGCCGAACGCATGCTGGCAACATGCGCAAGCCGGAACGCTCAAGACCGAGGCGCAGGTGACGCAGGTTACGCAGACCGCGATATGGCTCGCTGCCACCTGCGTGCGCATCGCCGGTGCGTGCTTCGTCCTGGGCGGCAGCAATGCGCCCAATGAAAGGTCGCCGCTGCAACGACGGTTGTGCGACCTCCACGCCGCAGCACAGCACGCCGCCGCGCAGCTGCGACACTATGTCGGCGCAGGCAAGCTGTTTTTGGGCAGTTCCGTTCCTGAGACGGAATTGTAGAATGCCCATACTCGAAGTTTCAGGTACGTCAATATGAGCGCAAACATCGGCGACACCAGCATTCATTTTAGATTTGAATCGAGTTACCCTCTGCCGCACGAAGTCCTAATTTGCGGCAGCGGCCCAGCAACGGTGTGCAACGGGTATGGTCATTTCAAGGTAAGAAACTATCTTCTTGACTTGAATATTGGATCGCGTGCAACTCTTGTAATACCCGCCCAATAGCAATGTAGTATTTGCTATGTTAATCCTAATTACTAGACCAAATAGTCCGGTGGGCTGTGGCAGACGTTTCGGAGCGACAGGATGTTTCACATTAAGAATGGCGCACCACACGCGATCAGGAACATGTCTGCGGAACCCGTGACACTGCTCATGGTCGCCACGATAAGGCTGGGCCAGCTCTTCCGTAATGTCGGCCGTCCCTACATGCTCAGGCTCGTGCCGCCAACGCCTTCGGACCTTCAGCATCTTGCTGGGCTTTCGGACGAATGCGGCTACTGGATGGAAACGCCGGAAGACGACCTCGTGGTCGGCATCACGCCATGGTCCCGTCTTTGCCCGAGGGGCCACGCGCGAAGTGCCGCTCCATCTCGGCCTCGACGCTGCCCGGGAGCAACTCGCAGCGGACAGGTCGCCGCAGGCGGAGGCGGCCTAGACCGGCACGGCTTGCACTTATCTGTGGGTGGGCGTGCATTCATCGGCCTGTTCCGGCTCACGTTCGACAATCCCAGAGCCGCTTCGGCTGCCTGACCGGACAAGGAGCGGCTCATGCCCTACGACGCCAGCGACCTCACCCCCGCGCGCCCTGGACAGTTCCGGGCCGGGGAGCGCCGGGACGATGGCCAAACCTCGGGAGCGCGCACGCGCACGCTCAGCACCAGCGCCCTGGTCCGCCGCATCCTGCTCGTCATCTTCCTGCTTTCCCTTGCCGGCGGGGCCGGAGGGTTCTTCCTGGTGCTGCGCCACCGCGCGCTCCAGGGTGCCGCGAACGAGGCGCGGTTGCTGCTGACGACGGCACTCGCGGTCAGCGACTACACGGACGAGAACATTTTCCCCCTGCTCGACAAGCTGCCCACAGACAAGTTCTACGAGCAGATCGTGCCGTTCCACGTCGCCCAGGCCGTCTTTCGCAAGGTGCAGGCCCAATACCCAGCTTACAGCTATCGCGAGCCCGCCCTCAATCCGACCAGCCTCGATGACCGGCCAACCCCCTTCGATGTCGAGCTGACCGAGCGCTTCCGCGACGATCCCAGCTTGAAAGACCTGGAAGGCATCCGCCAGGATGGCGATCGGACCGTGTTCTATCTGGCGCGGCCGATCCGGATCACCGACCAGCAATGCCTGGCCTGCCACGGCACGCCCGACCACGCGCCAAAGGCCCTGCTTGCCCGCTACGGCACGGTGAACGGCTTCGGCTGGTCGATGGGCGAGACGGTCGGCGTCCAGGCGCTCAGCGTCCCCATCGCCGAGGAGCTGCGCGGGACGACGGAGCTGGCGGTGACGCTTGCCGCCGGGCTGCTGGCGATCTTCTTCGTCACCTACGTGGCGCTCACCGCCTCGC
>CAXTFS010000480.1:0-2034 GCA_964243395.1 uncultured Acidobacteriaceae bacterium
CCCAGCCCTGCTCGTGGGCGTATTCGCCGGCGAGCCCACGGGTGTGCTCCCCAAAACCTCTCGGTTCCGCCGGATGCTCGTTGGGCACCCCATCATCCTTCTGGTCTGCCATACCGTTCCTCTGCAGACTTGAGATGGCGACCCCGCCCCGGGCGTTAGCCACAGACCGAATCGTCGCCCCTCCGGACGGCGGAGCTACTTCGCCGGAGCCTGGGACGCGTTGGGCGGCAGGGCCTCCTGCTCGACCGCAATCGTCACATTTTCATGCTTGATCTCGAGGCGAAGTCGGTTGTAGAGGCTCATGTAAAAGTTCGCCACCCACACCGTCGCGAACCAGGCAACCACGTAGCCGCGCCAGCCCGGGTAGAGCAGCTGAAAACGGAAGAGAATTAACGCAAGCGCCGTAACGTAGTGCGAGAAGCAGTATTCACAGGTGAACAGGTAGAAGAACTTGCGCACGGGCAGCGGATGACGATCCTGGCTCTGCTGTTTGCAGAAGTCGCGCGGCTCGCGGAAGACCTCTTCATGCGTGACCGTCCAGGTGGCGCACGCCACGGGGATCGCAAGCAGCAACAGCATTGCAGCCTGATGCGAGAGAGGTATGCCGAGTTCAGTCGCCATGAGAAAGATTCCGCGGGGAAACACATCCGCCTGCCCTTCTGATGTGCCGCGAACCCGAACGGTAGCATGGCTTCTGTAATGGTGATGGAGCCCGGGGGGAACATGATCGATGCGGCGGCGGTGAAGGCGGCGCTGGCCGGGACTTCGCTCGGAGGTCACGTCCTCCACCTTGCCGAGGTCGCGTCGACCAACGATCTCGCAATCGAAGCTGCCGTGCGCGGCGCACGCCACGGCGTCTGGGTCGCCGATGCGCAAACGGCTGGACGCGGACGCGGCGGGCATACGTGGCACTCGGAGCCAGGCGATGGGCTCTACGTCAGCGCGCTGTTTTCGCCGCAGCTGCCGGCCGAGGCACTCCAGCTTTCGCTCGCGGCTGGACTGGCCGCGTGGGAGGCGATCGGCGCCGTGGCAGGCGTTCGGGCCGATATTCGCTGGCCCAACGATCTCGTGACGCTCCCGGACGGCGCCGGACGGAGCCGCAAGCTGGGCGGCGTGCTGGTGGAGACGGCCATTGCTGCCGCGGAGCGGGACGGCGGGCCGGGGACCCTGCGCTATGCCGTCATCGGCGTCGGCATCAATGTGGCGCATGGGAGCTTTCCTCCGGAATTGGCCGGGGCGGCAACCTCGCTCCGGCTGGAGGGCTGGCAGCAGCCCGATCGCCAGCCGCTGCTCATCGATCTGCTGCAGCGGCTGAGCGGCTTTGTGGCCCGGATGGAGCGCAGCCATGCGGGCGGAGAGGCGTCAGCGTTGCCTGCGCAGCTTGAGGCGGCCTCCACCTGGGTGCGCGGCAAGCGGGTTCAGGTGGCCGAGGACGGCGGCTATACTGGCGTCACAGCCGGCCTGGATCGCAGCGGATTTCTTCTCGTCGACGCCGACGACCGGAGCCGGCGCACGGTACGCTCCGGTGGTGTGCGCGAGCTTTAACGACCCCTCTGACTCAGGGGGCGTAGGAACGGAACCCTCTCGACATGTTGTTAGCCATCGATGTCGGCAACTCAAACACAGTCATGGGGCTGTTCGAGCTCAAGGAGCCGGACGAACCCGCGGCCGTGGTTGCCGACTGGCGCATTACGACGCCCTATCGCCAGACGCCGGATGAGATCGGCGTGCTGTTCGACACGCTGTTCGGTATGCGCGGGCTGAAGACCAACGTTGTCACCGGGGTTGTGGTGTCGTCTGTCGTGCCACCGCTCGATGCCAGCCTGCGACGCATCTGCGAAACCACGTTCGGATCGCGGCCCCTGTTTATCGAGCCCGGCGTGAAGACCGGCGTCCCTGTGCTGTCCGACAACCCCAGTGAGGTCGGAGCCGATCGCATCGTGAACTGCGTGGCGGCGTTCGATCTGGTGGGCGGACCGGCTCTGCTGGATGTCGGTCTTTCTGGTGGCGTTCGGCTTCCTGCTGAGCAAGAAC